>NZ_JBFODR010000022.1:0-2063 GCF_040908425.1 Aeromonas sp. R2-1 | reverse complement strand
ACCATCGGCCACGTTGACCACGGTAAAACCACCCTGACCGCCGCCATCACCAACGTGCTGGCCAAGCACTTCGGTGGTAAAGCTTTCGCCTTCGACCAGATCGACAAGGCACCGGAAGAGCGTGAGCGTGGTATCACCATCAACACCTCCCACGTAGAATACGACACTGCTACCCGCCACTACGCCCACGTAGATTGCCCGGGTCACGCCGACTACGTTAAAAACATGATCACCGGTGCTGCCCAGATGGACGGCGCAATCCTGGTAGTAGCAGCGACTGACGGCCCGATGCCGCAGACTCGTGAGCACATCCTGCTGGGTCGTCAGGTAGGCGTTCCGTACATCATCGTGTTCATGAACAAGTGCGACATGGTAGATGACGAAGAGCTGCTGGAACTGGTCGAGATGGAAGTTCGCGAACTGCTGTCTGAGTACGACTTCCCGGGTGATGACCTGCCGGTAGTCCGTGGTTCCGCACTGAAAGCGCTGGAAGGCGAAGCTCAGTGGGAAGAGAAGATCCTGGAACTGGCTGGCCACCTGGACACCTACATTCCGGAGCCGGAGCGTGCCATTGACCAGCCGTTCCTGATGCCTATCGAAGACGTCTTCTCCATCGCAGGCCGTGGTACCGTAGTAACCGGTCGTGTAGAGCGCGGTATCGTCAAGGTTGGTGAAGAAGTGGAAATCGTTGGTATCAAAGATACCACCAAGACCACCTGTACCGGCGTTGAAATGTTCCGCAAACTGCTGGACGAAGGTCGTGCAGGTGAGAACGTTGGCGCGCTGCTGCGTGGCGTGAAGCGTGAAGACGTAGAGCGTGGTCAGGTACTGGCCAAGCCGGGCACCATCAAGCCGCACACCAAGTTCGAATCCGAAGTGTACGTGCTGTCCAAGGAAGAAGGCGGTCGTCACACTCCGTTCTTCAAGGGCTACCGTCCGCAGTTCTACTTCCGTACTACCGACGTGACCGGTACCATCGAACTGCCGGAAGGCGTAGAGATGGTCATGCCGGGCGACAACATCAAGATGGTTGTTACCCTGATTGCCCCGATCGCGATGGACGACGGCCTGCGTTTCGCCATCCGTGAAGGTGGCCGTACCGTAGGTGCTGGTGTTGTAGCTAAAGTTATCGCTTAATCGATACTTTATATGCACACATGAAAGGGGTGGCTTCGGCCACCCCTTTTACTTTTGGGGCTTTAATTGGCCTGTGAGATACTTTTGCGAAATCATCTATAGAGGTAGCTGCTGTGAGTAAACCCGCCATTTTTCTGGATCGCGATGGTGTCATCAACAAAGACACGGGTTATGTCAGCCAGGTTGATGACTTCCATTTTCTACCCGGGGTGATTGAGGCCATGCAATTGCTGAAGAAAAAAGGCTATTTGCTGGTCGTGGTGACCAACCAATCCGGTATCGCCCGCGGTTACTTCACGGAAGATGACTTCATGAACCTGACCGAGTGGATGGATTGGTCATTGGCCGATCGGGATGTGGATCTCGATGGTATCTACTTCTGCCCCCATCACCCGGATCACGGCGCCCCTTGCGACTGCCGCAAACCGGAACCCGGCATGCTGCTGTTGGCGCAGCAAGAGTTGGGCATCGACATGGACCGCTCTTATATGGTGGGTGACAAACCTTCGGACCTGAAAGCCGCCATCAATGCCAAGGTCGGTCACAAGATAATGGTCAGAACAGGCAAGCCGATTACTGATGCGGGGATTGAGCTGGCCGATGCCATCTACGACAACCTGCATGATTTTGCCGTTGCAGCGCCTGTCACAGGCTGATTTCGCTGGATTAAGATGCTTTTTGGTAGCTTTTTGGTAGCTTTTTGGTGGCTTTGTGAGCGGTTGAACGGTGAAAGTCATCTTTTTGCAATTATCCTCTTGCCAGAAAGTTTCAGCTCCCTATAATGCGCCTCCATCGACAGGGCAAGCGGCAACGCAAACAAGCCGGTCGGTGACCTCGAAAAGCCTTTGAAAATAAGGCTTGACTCGAGAAGGCGGTTGAGTAGAATGCCACTCCCGCAGCAGCCAAAAGCTGCGTCGCTCTTTAAC
>NZ_JBFODR010000021.1:0-175338 GCF_040908425.1 Aeromonas sp. R2-1 | reverse complement strand
GCCGCTTCTTTTATGTTTACCCCTTTCAAAACACCTCTCGGAGACTACCTCAGTGTCAAAACGCAGAGTCGTGGTGACCGGCTTGGGGATGCTTTCCCCGGTAGGCAACACTGCCGAATCCAGCTGGCAAGCCCTGCTCAACGGGCAGAGCGGCATTTCCCTCATCGACCACTTTGATGCAAGCGAGTTCGCAACCCGTTTCGCAGGCCTGGTCAAGGATTTCGACCCCGAAGAGTTCGGCATCAACCGCAAAGAAGCCCGCAAGATGGATCTCTTCATCCAGTATGGCGTGGCGGCGGGTGTTCAGGCCCTAGAAGATTCCGGCCTGATCATCAACGAAGAGAACGCGGAGCGGGTAGGCGTTGCCATCGGCTCTGGTATCGGCGGTCTGGGTCTGATTGAGCAGAACCACAGCAGCCTCATCAATGGCGGCCCCCGCAAGCTGAGCCCTTTCTTCGTTCCGTCCACCATCATCAATATGGTGTCCGGTCATCTGTCCATCATGAAAGGCATGCAGGGACCGAACATCGCCGTGACTACCGCCTGTACCACGGGTACCCATGCCATCGGCATGGCTGGCCGGATGATTGCCTATGGCGATGCAGACGTGATGGTCGCCGGTGGTGCCGAGAAAGCCTCCACCCCCATGGGCATGGGCGGCTTTGCCGCTGCCAAGGCGCTCTCCACCCGCAATGACGAACCACAGAAGGCGAGCCGCCCCTGGGACAAGGATCGCGACGGTTTCGTGCTGGGCGACGGTGCCGGCGTACTGGTGCTGGAAGAGTATGAACATGCCAAGGCTCGCGGCGCCAAGATCTATGCCGAGCTGGTCGGCTTTGGCATGAGCGGGGATGCCTATCACATGACGGCCCCTCCCTCGGACGGCGATGGTGGCGCACGCGCCATGAAGAACGCCATCAAGGATGCTGGCATTGCACCCGAGCAGATCGGTTACATCAATGCCCACGGTACCTCCACCCCCCTTGGGGATGTGGCAGAGCTGCGCGGCATGAAGAAGGTGTTTGGTGAACATGCCAGCGCCCTGATGGTCAGCTCCACCAAGTCCATGACAGGCCACCTGTTGGGTGCGGCTGGCGCCATCGAGGCGATCATCACCGTGCTCTCTCTGCGTGACCAGATGGTGCCTCCAACCATCAACCTGGACAACCCGGATGATGAGTGCGACCTGGATCTGGTGCCGCATGTTGCCAAGGCCGGCAGCTTCGAATATGCCCTCTCCAATTCCTTCGGTTTTGGCGGCACCAATGGCTCCCTGATCTTCAAACGCGTATAATTCGCTCTGGGCGAATGATAAGGCCCGATACGGTAGTATCGGGCCTTTTTTATCGGAGGGATCCCCTTGCTGATTAATGGAATACCCACAGAAACACTGTCAGCCAGGGATCGTGGACTGGCATACGGTGATGGTCATTTCACCACCATGCTGGTGAGGGAAGGGAAGGTACTCTGGTGGCAGGACCATCTGGCCCGGCTGCAACATGCCAACGCCCGGCTTGGTTTTGGCGAGCACTCCTGGGACCTGCTTGCCGACGAGGCGGCGCAGCTTGCTTCTGGGCAGACACAGGCTGTCGTCAAGATAATGCTGACCCGGGGCGCCGGTGGGCGGGGATATGACGGCGCAGGCTGTGACACGCCCACTCGCATCGTCTCTTTGGCACCTTATCCTGAGCATTATCATGATTGGCAGCAAACCGGTATCAATGCCCTGGTATGCCAGCAGCAGCTTGGGGACAGTCCCATGCTCGCCGGTCTCAAGACGCTGGGGCGCCTCGAACAAGTGATGCTGAAGCGCGAACTTGCTGCGCGTGGCGGGGTCGAAGGTATAGTCTTGAACAGCCGGGGATTTCTGGTAGAAGGGGTCAGCGCCAATCTGTTTTGGCGTCGTGGCAGGACGGTGTTCACACCGGATCTCACCCGCGCCGGGATCGATGGCATCATGCGCAAGCGCGTGATGACGATGCTTAAACAGATGGGCATTGAACTGCGTGTCGTAGAGGCTCCATTGGAGTCACTCTGGCAGGCGGAAGAGGTCTGGCTGACCAATACCCTGATGGGGATTGTCCCGGTCACCAGCATCGGGGATATGCACTATCCCAGTCCGGTATTGATCCGCCGTTTACAGGAGCGCTTGGTCATTGAAGTTTAATCGGCTTTACACCCTGCTCGCGGGGGCGGCACTCTCTGTCGCCGTTGCCGGAGGGTACGTGTATCACAAGTGGCAACAGGTGGAGACGCTCACCAACAAGGGGCCAACCCGCCTCTTTACCGTCGAAAAAGGCGCCCATGCGGCGCGCCTGATTGCCGAACTGGGGGAGGGGGAAACCAGCCCCTGGGCGGTGCGTCTCTGGTTGCGCGGTCATCCCGAACTGGTGGCCATCAAGTCCGGCACCTATGAGATCAAGGAAGGGGCGCCGCTCAAGGAGACTCTCTCTCTCTTTGCTTCCGGCAAGGAGTTTCACTTCAGCCTGACCTTTGTCGAAGGGTCCCGATTTGAGGATTGGCTGAAGCAACTTTCCAGCGCCCCCTATCTGGAGCGCCTGACTCTGGAGCAGAGCGAAACCGAACTGGCTCAGGAACTCGGCATCGAAAATGGCAAGCTGGAGGGGTGGTTCCTGCCGGAAACCTACGCCTATACCACTCATGCCAGCGATCTCTCCATCCTGCGCCGCGCCTATCAGGACATGAAAACGTTCCTAGAGGCTTCCTGGGAGAAGCGTCAGGCCAATCTGCCCTACAAGACACCCTATGAGGCGCTCATCATGGCCTCCATCATTGAAAAAGAGACGGGCCAACCGGATGAACGGGCCCAGATTGCCTCTGTGTTCGTCAACCGTCTACGCCTTGGCATGAAGTTGCAGACCGACCCTACCGTCATCTACGGGGTGAAGGACAGGTACGATGGCAACATTCGCCGCAGCGATCTGACCGACGTGAACCCCTACAACACCTATGTGATCGACGGTCTGCCTCCGACGCCCATCGCCATGCCGGGCAAGGCCTCCATCGAAGCGGCGCTCAACCCCAAATCGACCGACTATCTCTACTTCGTTGCCAAGGGGGGCGGTGCCCACTACTTCTCCAAGACCCTCGATGAACACAATCGGGCGGTGCGTGAATACATATTGAAGAAACCCTAATGTCTAAATTTATCGTGATTGAAGGATTGGAAGGGGCAGGGAAGAGCTCTGCGGTGCGCTATGTCACCGACTATCTGCAAGCCCACGGAGTTGCGCGGATCGAGTGCACCCGGGAGCCGGGCGGCACGCCGCTGGCGGAACGCATGCGGGCCATCGTCAAAGAAGTACACGACGAGCGCCTGACCGTCGAGGCCGAGCTGCTGTTGATGTACGCCTCCCGGGTACAACTGGTGGAGACCCGGATCAAGCCTGCCCTGGCAGACGGCATCTGGGTAGTGGGCGATCGCCATGATCTCTCCTCCCAGGCCTATCAGGGGGGTGGCCGCGGCATCGATGCGAACCTCATCGGCGCCATCAAACGGGCGGTCCTCGGGGATTTCAAGCCGGATCTGACCCTTTATCTCGACATTGATCCTGCCATCGGCCTGCAACGGGCCCGCCATCGCGGCGAGCTGGACAGGATTGAGCTGGAGCAGATCGGCTTCTTTGAACGTACCCGCCAGCGTTACCTCGAGTTGGCGGCCGCCGATGATTCCATCCAGGTCATCGATGCCGGATTGCCCCCGGCGCAAGTCAAAGCCGCCATCGAGGCAGCCCTTGAGCATTATCTGGCAAGCGAGGGGCTATGTATCCCTGGCTGATCCCGGATTGGCATGCCTTGAGCGAGACGGCCCGGGCCGGACGGCTCGGCCACGCCTGGTTGCTGCTAGGCGATCCCGGCCTTGGCAAGGAGCAGCTTGCAGAGCGACTGGCGCGACTGCACCTGTGTCAGCATCCACAACGAGGTGAGCCCTGCGGTCAGTGCCACTCCTGCCAGCTTTTTGAGAAGGGGCATCACCCGGATCTTGGGACTCTGGGGCCCGAGGGCAAGACCATAGGTGTCGAAGCCATCCGGGAGATTTGCAGCCGCCTCCAGAGCACGTCCCAGCTTGGTCGCGGCAAGGTGGTGATCATTCAGGAGGCGGAGCGCATGACGGAGTCTGCCGCCAATGCTTTGCTGAAGACGCTGGAAGAGCCGGCTGGCGACAGTCTGTTGCTGCTCATCGCATCCCGGGTATCTCGCCTGCTCCCCACCATCTTGAGCCGTTGTCACAAACATGTCTGCCAGCTCCCCTCTGAGGGGGAGACCCTTGCCTGGCTCGCCGAGCAGGGCCATCAGGCCACCCAGGCCCAGGTGCGGATCTGCCAGGGGGCGCCGCTGCGGGTGCTGAGCTACATCGAAGCACAGCAAGATGATGCCAGACGGGCATTGCTCGACGGATTTGTCTCGCTGGCATCGACCCCCACCCGTGCGGCGAATGTCTGCGCCCAGTTGGCCGAGGATACTCAGGTCCGGCTGCACTGGTTGCAGCTCTTCTTGTGCGATGCCCTCAAGCTTCAGGCTGGCTGCGGCCATCATCAACTGGCAATGCCGGATCTTGCATCACTCAGCCAGCAACTGGCAGAAAGACACTCCAGCGAACGGCTCCTGGAAGCTGAACAGCAGCTGGTTGTGCTGAAGGAGGCTTGTCAGCCAGGACAGCTTTCCAATCCCACCATCCATTTGATGAACTGGCTCAATCGCTGGTTATAAACAAGGTTGTCTATGTTACTCATTGATTCCCATTGCCATCTCGATCGCTTGAGTTATGGCTCCAAGCAGACCGACATGGCCGATGTATTGGCCAAGGCGGCGCAGCAGAGCGTGGGATATTTTCTCTGCGTGAGTGTGACCCAGGCCCAGTTCCCGACCATGATGGAGGCCATCGCTCCCTATCCCCAGGTGTTTGCCTCCTGCGGTGTCCACCCGCTCAATCAGGATCCCGGGGTGGATGCTGCCTTGCTGCTGACTCAGGCGGCCGATGAGAGAGTGGTGGCCATCGGCGAAACCGGGCTCGACTACTTCTATTCACCGGAAAACAAGGATGTACAGCAAGCCTCTTTCCGCGAACATATCCGGGTAGCCCGGGCAC
Organism: Aeromonas sp. R2-1; assembly: GCF_040908425.1. Taxonomy (NCBI): domain Bacteria; kingdom Pseudomonadati; phylum Pseudomonadota; class Gammaproteobacteria; order Aeromonadales; family Aeromonadaceae; genus Aeromonas; species Aeromonas sp. R2-1. Next base: position 170,228 of record NZ_JBFODR010000021.1, on the reverse strand, counting down.
TGAACAAACCGCTCATCATCCACACCCGGGATGCCCAGGAAGACACGCTGCGGATCATGCGAGAGGAGGGGGCCGAACAGGTGGGCGGAGTGCTGCACTGCTTCACCGAGTCCCTCGAAATGGCCGAGGCCGCGATGGCAATGGGGTTCTATATTTCCATCTCGGGGATAGCCACTTTCAAGAACGCCTCAGCCCTGCAGGCAGTGGTCAAGGCGTTGCCCCTGGAGCGACTGCTGGTTGAAACCGACTCTCCCTATCTGGCACCGGTTCCGCACCGGGGGAGGGAGAACGAGCCGGCCTTTGTTCGCGACGTTGCCCAATTTATCGCGGATCTTCGCCAGATTCCGCTCGCTGAATTGGCGGAGGCCACCAGCCACAATTTCTTCGAATTGTTCAAGTTGGCAAAGCGATAACAGAAAACGCCCCGCATAGCGGGGCGTTTTACTATGACAAATTTCACTATTATGGATCCATCCAAAAACAATCATGCCAAGTTGTTATCTCTCACTTTGTGTGGTGGGTGCTGACGAGATCAAATCGCCAGCACCTGATAAAACGGAGCAGGGATGACAGAATGCTTGAGGAATAGATGAGGGGCTGAAATGGGTTAAAAGCACTCTTCATAAGTATCGATAATATTCATTATCGATACTTGATAGATCTGGATGATCCTGTAAGATCCACCGAAACTCCGCTTTAAATCATAGAGTTAAGTGAACTACCCACGCCTTCAAAACCCAGTTCAGCAATCCTTGCAGAGCGTCTTCGATCCTCAGCTGAACAGCCGGGCAAGACGCTTCCTGCGCAGCGCCAAAGCCGACTCCACCCTCAATGCCTATCAGGCAGATACCCGCATCTTTGTCTCCTGGTGCCAACTCCACGGGCTGGATCCCTTGCAGACGACACACCACGACATCATGAATTTTTTGGCGGATCAGGCCGACGGCATCCTAGCCAACTGGGTCTGGCTGGACAAAGAAGAAGGGAAGGGGGAGCTTCGCAACGGGGAACCTCGTAAACCGGCCACCCTGGTAAGACGGCTTGCCGGCATTCGCTATGCCTTCAAGCAGAAGGGGATCCACCCCATGCCGACCGAGCATGCGGAGATAAAGGAGATGATGCGGGGCATAGTACGGCTCGGTGATAACCGCAAACGCAAAACGGGGGCGCTGACCCTGAAACCATTGGCCTGCGTGCTGGACGAGATAGATACCAGCAACCTGGCGGGACTTCGGGATTACACCCTGTTGCTCCTGATGTTCAGTGGCGCCTTGCGCCGGTCGGAAGCAGCCAGGATCGAGGTGAATGACGTGCAGTTTGTGGGGCAGGGGATACGCCTTCGTCTCAAACCAAGCAAACATCAGCTCCATGAATCGGAGATAGCACTCATTCCAGGTACCCGGTATTGCCCAGTGTCTGCACTGCAACAATGGCTGAAAAAAAGCCGAATTGCTGAGGGCCCCCTGTTTCGCCGGATGAATCGCTGGGGCCAGCTGATGGCAGATCCCCTGGGGCCGCAAGGTATCAACCTGATGATCAAGCGGCGAACTGGTCAGGCCATCGACGATCTCCACGTCAGTGGCCACAGTTTGCGGCGGGGGTTCATCACCTCGGCGGTGACGGCGGGCAAACCGATGAACAAGATCATCGAGGTGACAAGGCACAAGGACATGCGCACCTTGCAGGAATATTTCGATGATGCACACAAGTTCTCCGATCACGCCCTGGATGGGTTGTTATAGCAAACCGCGCCCCTGCTTTTTTTATGTTAAATGATATCCTGTTGATCTGATGGTATATTCAATCCGTCCTCCACAGACATCATGACGGTGGGGGAGTCGTAATCCGATTTACTTTCGTAGAAGATGCCAACGAAAAATGAGAGATAACATTCACGATATAGACATGTCGGAAGGTCACGATAGCCAGGAATTGAAGAAAAGCGCCGCTCAAGAGAACGCCGAACGCCAGCGTCAACATGTAAAGCGCAAGCAGGAAACCCACAGCCGGTTGCAATGCTGGATAAGCAATCGTCATGCAGAGCGGTTGGCCATGCTGGGGCAACAACTGGAAGACAGTCAGGCCTCCATCATCGAGCAGGCCATCGATCTGCTCTATCAGCACGAACTGCAACAAACGACCAACGCGCAGCAGAGCGATATTCCCGAGTCGGCAGACATGCTCGAATAGACGATGCTATCGTGCCGTGCCGGTGTGATTGAAAAAGAAGACAAAAAAAGCCAGGTACGAATTCCTTGTACCTGGCATAGGGGAATTGGCTCCTTGCAGAGCCGTGCGCTAACTGGTATGCGGATAGCCTTAAGCTTAGACAAGGCTCTAGGCATTTCAAGAACCGGATAAAAGTTCAACCAGAGTGGGGGTTTTTCAGACTCGAACAGGCGCTGTTTTTGCTCGAGCAACCCCACTCTCATGCATTGAACAGGTTGTTGTCCCGTACCAGCTCCCGGGGCAGGGCATTCTTGATGCGACTCCCCACCCATTTCCCCATGCCGAGCGGGTGCCCCTGGTAACGAACGATCACTTCCCCAGTCCCGGCATCCTGCTCTGGCCAGACATCTCGTCCCATCATGAATTCACGGGCATTGGCGGCATCCAGCTCGACGCATCCCTTGCTCGCCTCATGGCCGTAAGCCAGAGCCCATTCATGGGTCAATCGATATCCCTTCTTGAAGGTTTCAGCCAGCTTGATGCCGATGCGATCGAAACGCAGCTTCCCCTGTACCTGCTCGAAGGCGTGAGGGAAGAGCCAGATCTCGTCATTGCGGCCAAACAGTTGGCCATGGGGCACGATGCCAAAATTCCCTTCAATCTCCCGCAGCATGGGGCCGGCCTCTTTCTCTGGCAGCGGTGAGAAGGGGAACTTGCCGAGCTTGCCAGGTTTGAACATGGTGTTGGGCACGGAGTGATGCTTGTGCAACCGGGCAACGAAAAAGCCCTCACTGTCGAAGATCTGGGGCCACACATGCAGGTATCCCTCCGGCGTACAGGCTTTCTCCGCTCCCGGAAAGAGATCGGCCAACGAGTCAAAGCTGAAGGCATCGCCGAACTTCTCTTGCAGTGACTGACAGACGTCCTGGTTCTCTTGCAGGCTCAGGGTGCAGGTGGAGTAGACCAGTACGCCGCCGGGTTTGAGGGCGTGAAAAGCACTCTCCAGCAGGCCACGCTGCACCGTGGCGATCTCCTCGATGCTCTCCAGGCTCCAGTTGCGCAGTGCGTCTTCATCTTTTCGCACCGTCCCCTCCCCGGAGCAGGGGGCGTCGAGCAGGATGGCGTCGAAGGTTTCCGGCAGCCATTGGCCAAAGACCTTGGCATCGAAATGGGTCATGCCGACGTTGGTCACACCGCAGCGCTGGATATTGGCGCTCAGCACTTTCAGCCTGCTGCTGGAAAACTCGTTGGCGATCAGCATGCCGCGGTTCTCCATCAGCGCCGCGATCTGGGTAGTCTTGGAGCCAGGGGCGGCGGCCGCGTCCAGCAACATGCCATCCCCTCTGGTTTGCTCACTGGCAAAGAGCGCCGTCACCGGCAACATGGAGCTCGCTTCCTGAATGTAGAAGAGGCCGCACAGATGCTCGGCCGTGTTGCCAAGGGGAACGCTCTCATCACTGCGGGTGAGCCAGAAGCCGGTTTCACACCAGGGCACGGGATCCAGTTGCCAGCCAAGCGGCGCCATGCGGGCGACAAACTCGGATACCGTAATCTTGAGGGTGTTGACCCGGATGCTGCGCCGCAGCGGCTGCCGGCAACTCGCCACGAATGCCTCCATGGAGAGATGGGATGGCATGAACTCCGCAATGTGACGCAGGAAGTGATCGGGGAGGTAGGTGTTGTCGTGCACGGCGCAATCTCGCTGACCCAAAATGAGGGGCGACATCTTACCACAGTGCGCGGCCCTTCTTGATGGGGGAGTCCATGAGGCCATAAAAAAACCGGCACAAGGCCGGTTTTTGACGAGCAGGGGAATAACTCAGGGCAAGATGCGGGGGCTCCACTCCAGCCACTCTTTTTCCGCCTTGGCATGAAGCGGATAACTATGACCCGCCTTGACGGTCGCGCCCATCTCCCGCTCCGGCGTATTGAAGGCAATCCCGCCCGCCAGCAGGCTTTGCACCGTTTCGACCTCGATGGTGCCACCGGTCAGCCCGATATCGGCCTTGACCCCGGAGACATTCCAGAAGCGGCTGTTGGCGCGTATCAGATGGGCGTACTGTCCATCCACATTCACATCGATCAGCACCTCGCTGCCATCCCGGGCCAGGGTCACGCCGGTGACGCTGCCCACCACCATCTTGCGAAACAGCAGGGGGCTGCCCACGCTGATGCCATCGACGGAGGGGCTATTGAGGGTCAGGGCAAGACCGGCGGGGCCACTCTGGCTCAAGGGGAAGGTCTCCTTGCCAGCCCCCCGGCCCGGTGTCGCCTCCACAAAGGCCCCCTTGATCAGGGTATCGAGGTGGGCAACGCCCCCCAGCCCGACCTTGGCCTGCACCAGGGCATAGCGCGCCCCGGATTGCAGGAAGCGCGCGGCATATTGCTCATTCAGCTCGGCCTTGAAGCTTACCTGGCCCAGGGTCGGATCCAGTTCCACCTGCTCCACCTTGCCGATGTCCACTCCGCGATAGCGGATGGGGCTGCCGACCCCGAGACCCGGGTTGTGATCCGCCGTGAGGGTGAGGGTGCGCACCTGGGAGCTTGCCTGCTCCTTGCTGTCAAAGAGCTGATGACTGCTGCGACCTGTCCCCAGCTTGTCGAATTCGATGGCGCCACGCAGCAGGGTGGCGAGGTTCCCCATCTTGACCTGCACGCCGTCGAGCCGGATCTTGCCGTCGATGGCGGCCTTCTTCCAGAACTGGGGTTGCTGCTTGAGCAAAGGAGCATAGATGGCATCGATCTCCAGGGTGATGGCCACACCGCGATCATCGGCATCCAGCGCCTTGACCTTGCCCGCTTCCAGTCCCAGGTAGAGGACGGGGGAGCCCACACCGATACCATCAGCCTGAGCGGCACGCAGCGTCCAGCTGACCGCTTTGGCATGGCGGCTCCCAAGCAGGGCCAGCTCCTGGCTGGGGTAGAGGCGGTCAATCCTGTCACCCTTCGCAGCCTGTACCAGCTTGATGCCCCCCGCCAACCAGGCACTGGCCGGGCTGGTCTCCACCTTGATACCGCTGAGGTCCGCCTCCACCTGCAAGGGGGCGGCGCGATAGAAGCGAGCCCGTTGCAGCAGATGGCGATAACGCTCATTCACCAGCAACTCGACACTGGCATTGCCGCCGGCATCCAGGGTCAGTGCCCCGAGCTGACCTATCTGCAACCCCTTGAACCAGAGCGGAGCCCCTTCGCTCAAACCGGCGAGATCCTCTGCCTGCAGGGTCAGCTTGATGCCGCCGCGCTGTGCCTGGCTCTCCAGGGTCATGGTGTTGACCCGTTCACCGGGTTCATAGTCCAGGCGAATGGCGGGCCCGGCCAGCAGGCGATCCGCATGCTTGATCCCGACAGGGGAGAGAGAGACCGTCTCCCACACCAGACGACTCTTGCCGGTCACCCGGAACGCCTGTTCGGGGTTGATGAGGGCCGTCACGCTCCGCCCCTGTTCGGTGAGACGAATGGGGTCGACTCGTCCAATCTCGATGCCCTCATAGAGGATGGGCATCCCTTCCTTGATGGGCAGAGTCCCCGCCTGGATGGTGATGCGCTCACCCCGGGCGGCCTCGGCCAGCCCCTTGTAGAGGATGAAATTGACCCCCTTTTGCGCCACGGGAGAATCTTTGGGGGAGTCAAACGCAATGCCGCCGCTCAGGATGGAGGTTAGGCTGCCCGCCTCCACGCTGACGCCAGCCAGGCTGAAGGAGCCCTTGATGCCGCTGATGTTCCAGAAGCGGGTATCCGCCTTGACGAGGTGCTCGAAGCGCGGCTCGATCACCAGATCCAGGATCACGTTCTGGTTCTCTTCCCCAAGACGGGTGTTGATGACACTGCCCACCTCCAGCCCGCGGAAATAGATCTTGGCGCCGATGCCCACAGACCCCAGAGAATCGGCTGTCAGGTGCAGGGTTCGCCCCTGGGCCTGATAACCGGGGGGAGGGCCATCCAGGGCATCGAACTCATCCTCCAGCGGGTTGTTCTCCCGTCCGGGTTGCAGGTTGATGTAGTTGCCGGACACCAGGGTGTCTAGGCCGGAGATCTCGGTCAGTGACGCCTTCGGACTCACCAGCCAGAAGTCGGAGCCCTTGCGTATGAGGGTGCGGGCACGGCTGTCCACCTTGGCCAGCACCGCAATCTTGCGACCATCCTGTGCCAATTCCAGCTCCTGGACCACGCCGATGGCGACCCCCTGATAGCGCAACTGGGTCTTGCCCGGCAAGATACCGTTGCCCTGGGCAAAGTTGATGCGAATGAGTTGACCACTGCTCGTCCACTGCTGGTAGAGAAAGCCTCCCGCCAGCAAGAGGGCGATGAAGGGCAGCAACCAGACCGGGGATAACCAGCGGTGCTTCTCAATGACGGGCTCAGCCCCGACCATACCGACTCCTTACATTGGCTGTGATGCACAGCGCGTTCGACACAAAAAACATTAACGGGCCGCCTTGTCCCACAACAGGCGGGTATCGAGCATCCTGGCCGACATCATGGTGAGCACCACCACGCCGGCGAACGCCGTCGCCCCGGGGCCGGCACGCACGTTGAGCAGCACGCCGCGATCCACCAGGGCCACCATCAGCGAGATGACGAACAGGTCCAGCATGGACCAGCGTCCGATGAAATCGATGATGCGGTACATGACGAGCTGGCGTTTGCGGCGCACCGGCTTGCTGCGCTGCAACTGCCAACAGATCCAGCCAAGGCCCAGGATCTTGCCGATGGGCACGATGATGCTCGCGGTGAGCACTATGGTGGCGATGCCGGACATCTTGCTGCGATAGAGCGCCATGATACCGCTGAAAATGGTATCGGACTGCAATAATCCCTTGTTGTAGAAGTGGGTGATGGGCAGCAGGTTCGCAGGCAACAACATGAAGGTGGCCAGCGCCAGCAGGCCCCATGACCAGGCGAGGGAATGGGGAATGCGCATCTGCAAGGGGGTATGACAACGAGGGCAGCTCATGCCGTGTTGATGGCGCACCAGCAACCCGCAGGTATGGCAGCGGCAAAGCCCCAGTTCACGGGCGCTGATCGGGGACATGGTCCGGCTCCCGGGAGGCATGTTGCAGCGGAATCCGCTCCCAGTAAGGGGCAGGATCAAAAAGGATCAGCAGCGTCATGTTGAGCAGCATCAGACAACCCAGGCTCAGCAGACCGCCTCCCAGGCGCACGTCGGCGATGTCGATAAGCTTGAACAGGGCGACCAGCAGGCTGACGATGTACACCTCCAGCATGGCCCAGTGGCGAAAAACCTCGACCGCTTTGAGGGTCCACGCCAGCAGATGCCAGCGCTTGGCCAGGCCGGAGGCGAGGGCAAAGATCCCGAGCAGCAGCCCTGTCGGCGCCAGCACGGCGCACCAGAGCACCAGTGTTGCGACCCAGAGCTCGCTCTCGGCATACAGCATCATAATTCCCTTGATCAGGTTGGCGTCCGAGTTCACGCCCGCCAGACGAAGATAGATCAAAGGCTCAAAAAACGCGGAAGGCAGCAACAGGAATCCGGTGATGGTCAGCGCCATCAACTGGGAAGGGCGAAAGGCATAGCGCCCATACAGATGCTGATGACAGCGGGGGCAATGGGCGTGACGGCGCAGCGGCAGCAACTTGCGTTCGATCAGCAAGTCACAGGCCGGACAGACAATCACCGAGTGCGGATCCGACATACGATTCAACCTGTTGAAGGAATTGATGAAATTTACCTTAAAACGCCTGCCCTGTCTTGCCGCGCTGCACACCCCCCTTTGAAAAGACGTGTTTTCCGCTGTGAACTGGCCGCCGCCAGCCAAGCAGGAGCTGGCGATGCATGCCGACATGCTGAGGGTATTTGCAATACTGTATATACGTACATATACTTGCAATCACTATCATCAGGAGGGCGCCGCGATGGCCGTTGAGATCAAGTATGTTGTGGTACGTGGGGGAGTGGAGAAGATGACCTTTGCCAGCAAGAAAGAGGCGGATGCCTATGACAAACTGCTGGACACCGCCGATGAGCTGATGACACTGCTGGCGGGTGCGCCGGTCGCGCTTGCACCGGAGCAGCAGGAGAGTCTGGCCTTTTATCTGGCCGAGCAGCGAGATCAGTTGCAGCAGGTATTGCGCGGTGGAAAAGGGCAGGGGAATTCCCCCAAAGAAGACAAGCTGGATACTGAACTGCCAAAGGGGAAGCCCCTGAAGAGCGTGGCTTGAGACGAAAGGGCGGGGAAGGGGATGTGAGGCAGAAGCCGCTATCTCATTCATGAAAGTGCAACTTAAGTCATTGTCACGACTCTTTTCCCCGAGAATTTTCCAACCACACCGCATATTTATTGAATATGCCGATTGCTCGTCATCATGGGGTATCACAGCAAGATGCCTCAGGTCGTTGCCCCCAAGGCGCACTGCAAGCCCTGATGCCGATAACCCCATTTATCGGCATCAGGGGGGTGCGGCCCCGTTCAAAACATTCAACCGACATCACACACCATCATGACTCAACCAGCACTTCCACCCGCCATGCCGCTGTTCGATAGCGTGGACCACCTTGAGGCGGGCAATCCCCAGGTCAACCAGTACCTCGCCACCCTGAGTCTTGGCAAGGTCCCCGACGCGGGGATCGTGTATGAGCTGGCCGTCGACTGGCTGCTGGAGCAGCGCCACAGCGAAAACAACTACAAGACCTATCGCAGTGAGCTGACCACTTTTTTGCACTGGTGTTTTTGCGAGGTGGCCATCAGCCCCAGGGATCTCACCAGGCGCATCATGATGCGCTATCTCGACTATTGCCAGGCGCCACCGTCCGGACTGATTGCCTATCGCAACGTCGCCCAGTTCGTGCTCGACAAGGAGTGGGGGGAACGGTTGCCAAACCCCCTGTGGCGTCCGTTTCTTGGCAAGCGGGAACTGGGCCGGGAGCTGCCGTATCGACTGAGTGAGCAGGCAATGAAGACAAAACTCGCCATTTTGTCCGCCTTCTTCCAGTTTCTCATACAGGAGGAGTACATGGATCGCAATCCGGCTCTCCTGCTGCAGCGGGTTAAACGTGCGGGCCCCCAGGAGGCTGGTGAAGACGCGCAATCCTTCACCGAACTGCAATGGTCCTATGTGATGCAAGCCGCCGAACAGCTCGCTGCCGAATGCCCGGCACAACATGAGCGCAGCCGCTTTCTCATCTGTCTGATGTATGCCTGTTATCTGCGGATTTCCGAGGTGGCGGCCAGGCCGGGTTTCAGCCCCGTCATGGGCCAGTTTCGACGTGACGCCAAAACGGGCATCTGGGGTTATGACATTCCCCGCAGCAAAGGCGGTAAACGTCGCACCGTGGCCGTTTCTCAGGCTCTGCTCGAAGCCCTGGCTCGCTATCGTACCTTTCTTGGCCTTTCGCCACTGCCGGCCCCCGGAGAGCAGACCCCGCTGTTCGTACGCCACAAGGCGGCGGCCCATGGCCGCGAACAAGGCGAACTCAATGCCAATCTGGGTATCCGCCAGCTACGAGACCTGGTAATGGCGGTATTTGAACAGGCCGCAAGCCTTGCCGAACAAGATGGTTTTGATCAGGATGCTGCTGAAATGCGAACCCTGACGCCGCACTCCATTCGTCACACCGGCATCACCCATGACATCAATCTGCACGGACGGCCTTTATCCCACGTACAAGCCGATGCGGGACACGACAGCATCGACACCACCTCCAAGTATCTGCACACCGGCAACCGGGAACGTCACGAGAGTGCCAGCCGCAAGCCGCTGGACCACTTGCTCGGCCAGGACCGAAATATGATTGATAACCAGTGGTGAACAAATAAAGCTGCACTCATAACCAAGATGTTGGACCTAAAGGCAATCCTTGATTGACCATGCCTTGGGACTCATAAATCCGACACTGCGCATAATGTCGCGTTTGGTTAAATGCCCATGTGAAGCCCGCCGATAAGCCAGCCCACGCAATTTTGCTGGTTTATCAGGTATTTACTTGGATGGAACGAGAGTTGACCAAAAACTTCATTTTTCGTTGGTTTGAATGCGGTTTATCGGAAGAGGAGACGGCAAATCTATGTTTCGTTTCTGTGAGGCAGGTCACAAATTGGGATAAGGGTAAAGAGATCCCACCTGTCTATAAACGGCTTATGCGTATGGCATCTGGGCGGGAGCTGCCCACGATTTTCAAGGAGTGGCAGGGATGGCGGATGAAGAATGACTGCCTGATCGCACCGAATGGCGTCATGTTCGACAGGAGGAGGATCGAGGCGCTGGCCATCATCCAGGCCGAGCTGTCAGAGAAGCAGAGGGAAGCCTTCCACTGGCGGAAGAAGCTAGGCATCCAGTAGACAGGGGAGGGGGCGCAAGCCCCTTTTTCCTGACCTGGACAGGCTTGCAAACGTTTTCAGTTGAATGCAAGATAATTCAACATACACATAAAAACATGGGAATAAGTTCGGATGGGGCCCGTTATTGCTCATGGCAAACATATCTCCAGCATTTCTGAACAAGTGATCCAAAGCCAACTGATAGGGGCGTTCAACTCGGAGGGGTGCAGGATTTGGGTTGACAGCATCAAGACCCTCATCGCCAGCCTTGACGGTCATCCGTTCTGCTTCCTTGTCGATACAAGAAGCTACGAAGGCGGCACCGATGAGGCTCTCAGTACAGCTAATGACTTCAATGGTTGGCTCAACGGTCAGAAGATGGTCGCTAAAGCTCATGTCATCAGATCCCAGGTACTACACGACATAGCGATTGAGCGAGTACCCAACATAAAGCAGCAGAATGTCAGAACCTTCAAGAACCAGGAGGACGCCATGACTTGGTTGATGGAAGAGCTGAGGCTATCCGCAGTCGACCAAGCATGAATACCGCATCCACCTGGGGAACTGCCCAGGAAGGATGGCGGAAGAAGCTAGACAGGGTAGGGCAGGGGGCGCAAGCCCCCTTTTTCATGGGCGCAGCATGATATGTCGTGAAAGCCTGACCAGGTACGCTGGAGCGCAGCACAAACCACTAAAGATGTGATCCGTGGTGTCATCAGGCTCTGTGAAACGAATTCCCCCCGTATTACTATACGGGGGGGCAAACGAAGGAAGCTTTCATGGATATTCTATATAAATATTTATCAGAAAAATTAGATTTAGACCAATATTTAAAAGAACCAACGCTTAGAATATCCCAACTTGTTACATTAAATGATCCGTTTGAAGGTCGAATAAATAAAAAAGCAATTGGTATTCTCTCAGAAAAATTATGCAAGCAAATTTACCCGGATGAAAAATGGCATACTCTATCGATGCTGCTTGCAGAACAAAGCATTGATAGCATAATTAACACCTATGGGGTTATTTCACTCAGTGAGACACATCGAAATCTATTAATGTGGGCTCATTATGCATCCGAGCATCGTGGTGTATGTATTGGTTATAAAAGTAATGTTTTAAGCTCTGATGATTTAATAATCTCAGAATCAGAAAAACTAACACCATATAAGTTAGTAAAAGTTAATTATGATGATATTATTTTTGATCATGAGTATATTGATGCATTTCAAAAATTCGATTTCGATCAAGAAGAGCAATTTCAAAAAATGTCAATGAGGGCATTGACCACAAAAAGTGAAAACTGGTCATATGAAAAGGAACATCGTTACGTAGTTCATCTTGAGCTTTCCGATAAAATAAAATTCTTCAAACCTTTCGATAGCTTACCCGAGAGTATAAAAAAACTAGTAAATGGGAGTGTTATTCACGGCACGCACAAACTTTACAAAGGGGATAAGTATACGCAATTAACTTCCACACTTAGAGATGTAGAAAAGTGTGGATATATTTACAACATTACCTCCGTAGAAAACAAATTCATCAACAATAAAGAAGCATTTTTCTTAAAAGATATAGAAAAATCAAAAATCGCATCTATTTATTTTGGTGTTGAATCAGACCCGTCAATAATTGAACATGTAATTCATAATGTGATAGCTAATGATGAGGAATTAAAACACATAAGGGTTTATAAATATAAGCTCTCTGATGAACGCTATGAATTAGTTCCAATTCAATTGCATCCATTTAAAAAAGATATATAAAAATGCGAAATAATTGGCAGAGTGCTGCGCTGTAGCGGTTATTTTTCTTTGTAACTAGAAACCCTCAAAAGCCGGTTTAGCAGGGAAGGGAAGGGTCACAGTCTCACAGAAGCACTCAAAAGAAGTTTCGGCGAGCCCACCACCTTCCCAACAATGAGCCTCAGAGAATCGCCTTATAGGGGCTCACGCCCCTGGGGTTCAGTGGCCAGCCTTGAGACGCGCGGCAGCAGAGCGGGCACGGCGTTTTGCCCGGCAGTGGTGCTGCCACTTCACCTCCAGCTCGATAAGGTAGCCCCCAAAAAGCCAGAGCAGGGAGGCAGCGAGAACAGCACCACCAGGGCAACGCAGGCCCAACGAGCCTCGGCGGAATAGCTAGGATTGCTCCCTATGGCTATCAGGATGGCAATATCAATGCAGACAGCAATGATGCCAACCACAGTAACCCCCGAGCTGTATTTATGTCCGGTCATCGATAGGCGCCCCGTCATTCTTGGCACCAGCAAAGAGCGCACCATTGACCCGCTTACGCAAAGCATCCCCGTCAGGGTCGCAATAAACGTCCACTGGCTGCCCCTGGTACTGGATAACCGCATGACACGCCGTCATGGGCTTCAAATCGACGAAGAACTGCGGCCACTCCTCGGCGTAGATAGCTTGCTCGTCGTCACCTTTGCGCAGGGCGAAGCAATACTCGACGTTGTAGACGTCTCGATCACTTTTGGTCAGCACATGGCAGTTGATGATCATCCGGTATCCGGCGAACGGGCCTACAGCAAAGACGCCAGCAGCATCCGCAGCAGGAGCGCCACCAGGACGTACACTAGCAGCGGGCGCAGCACCCACTTGCCCAGGAACCGAAACAGCGGCGTCAGCGGGCGCAGAAGCCACCACAGGGGCTTTAGCAGACGAGTCAATATATTCAGGCTTGATGAAACCAAAGAACATACAGAGTCCCCAAATTGCCAGAACAATGAGAACTTTAGGATCTCGAAGCATCGAGCTGCCTGCGATTGTATCCGAGACTTTACCGGTTGTAGTCGAGTCATAAAGTTTGAAAACATATTTTGGCACCTTATTAAATGGCTTGGCTTGCAGCACATCAGACATGGATGTACCGGAATTATCGGAAAGGTGAAGGACGGTCTTATAACGGCCACCGATCCCCAATATCGCCATATTGGTATGACGAATCGCCGTCTCGGCCGCAGCTCGAATAACTTGGTGAACCTTTTTGATGTTCGGGGTTGTTAATACGAAATCCCAGTTATGGTGACGGTGCATATCAAAGGCCACGTCGATTGTTTCCGGTCGGCCATCCTCTTTCGCCTTATCCGGCCCACCAGGATAATCGAGTTTATCCAGGTCACTCTGGCGCCATGCTGGCGGAAATACCCGCTGCACCTCATCGACCAGGAAGAATGCCCCTTTAGGTGCCCAGTGATAGAAACGAGCCAGAAGATCACGCCCTTCCTGGGATTCTGTCTCGACGTAGAGCACCTCAAAGCTGTCTGGCACATCCTTCCCCAGCACTTCACGGCAGCGCTCAACAGAGAAGCCGCGCACGTTGGTAATGATGTAGCGACCCGCCTTGATGGCCGGGATCACATCGGTGTGAATAGCGCCGCTTGATTTATAAGACCCTGGCGCACCGTGATGGATTTTGATGGACATGGATCACCACCCGAAGATATTCAGTAGAAAGCGCGTCACAAACGCCTGAGTAATAACGGACAAGCCCTTATCAAATTTCAGATAGAGCAAGATATCCCGCACCGACGCTGGAAGACTGTTAAAGGAGGACGATATCAAATCGCTGAATTGCAGGTTTATCAAGATTTCCCTGGCAACGTCCCATGAAAATACCAGCAGGAATATTTTGAACTCAACCCATTGAATCGCCAGTTTAACCGAAATCCAGGCCGTTACCTGGACAGCGAGATTATATATATCGTTAAACAACCCACTGAATAAATCACCTAGCCATTCCATCGGTCACCTCTTAGCAATAATCATGAAAGCAACAAAGTAGAAGATAAACATCATCAATGCGGCCAGGAACTCCCAATAGCCGTCAGCATCAGGGCACACTTGATAAGCCTTGCCATACATAGAGAACATATCGAAGCATTTAGGAACAGAGGCGGAGCCATAGAACTGATATTTAAACATATCGGTCATTTCATTTTTAATAGAAAGATACTGGCTTTTTAAAGCCTCCTTATGCTCATCATATACTTTCGTTATCTGCTCCAGGTCAAAGGCACAACTAGCGTCATCCGAGCAAAGCGGTGATTCATATTCAGCCTTTGCAATATGCATAGGATTTGATGCCGAGCCAGGCATTTGAGAATAATCAATATTAAAGTCGCCAGACCCACCTTGCCCACCACCAGAGTTTCCCCAGCCATTCTTTAAACCATCTTGGAGCATGTATTTAATGCCGTAAAGATTGTCATTCATCTGGCTTAGATAACCAGACTGGCTAGATATGTTGGAGTTAACCGAATTAACCGAACCTTGAAGGCTCCCAATAGCACCAAGCATACTCCCCATATTGGATGACATGGAGCTTGTATTGCCGCTAATAGAGCCCAGAGTTGACATAGCCGATTGTTGCATTGCTTTCAGCGAAGCTACATCACCTTTGATTGCAGATAAATCAACAGTAGAAACGGCACCACTTGTACCACCAGAAGAACCCATACTATCAGCAATTTTCTTTAACTGAGCATTAGCTAAATCAAAATCAGCCTCCATACGAGACAAATAAAGATTAGTCCCCTCTATTCGACCAGGAGTTTCCCGTATATAAGTTAACGCCTGATCAAGCTTGTCATTAACGTCAGACAATTCGAGCTGGGTCTTAAATGTATTACCAGCAATCTGATTGGAATAATCCTTCAAACCAGAAAGCCTAGAATTAACCCCCGCAAACTGCTTACCTAAATTAGTATTAATCTTTGAAAGGGTATAACCCACTGTCTGATAACCGTAATGATTAAAATACTGCCAACCAGCAATATTATCGGTATCACCAGGAAGGCTACCATCCCCGCCAGGACTGCCCCCAGTATCACCACCACCGTCGCCACCAGTGCCAGTGCCAGTGCCCACAGTACATTCCACACCGTTAGACTGTATGGGGCCCATGGTGCCCGTAGATGGCGTCTCAACACAGACTCCAGGGCAAACGACCTGACACCCGCCCAGAGTGGAGGACTCCCATTTAACGCAATAGGGCATTGCTGTACCTATAGGCACATTTTGCAGATTGAGCCCTGCCGGACAGCTCGCAAACGCCCCCAGCGGCACCAGGAACAGCAGATAAAGCAATCTCACGCGACCCCCAATAAAAAAGGCGACCGAAGCCGCCTTGTGTCATATGGAAAACGATGCCCTGTACCCTTCAACAAAGAACAGGAACCACAACGTCCCAATGAGCAAAGACACGATTAGGCTTTGCGCATCAGGCCGATCAGGATGCCAGCACCGACGACCGTGGCCACGACCATCATCACCTTGGGCGCGGTGATAGTGACGTCAGACTGGGCATTATCCAGCGCAGCAGCAGCCGCTGCCGCCATGGATGTATCAGCAGCATTGGCACCGACGGCAGCCATAGAACCCACCAGGGCGATACAGCCATTGCGATAATAGTTTTTCATACTCGTTTATCCTCTTTTTGCACCTACAATTACGCGGGCAATAGCGCCCACTTTTAAACCCAAAGCCCAGAGAACAATGCCAGAGCTAAAGGCAATTCCCACATCCGCTATATCGAATTGAAACCAGTTGGATATATCGGTGAGTTTGGAATGCTCCTGGACAGTCAGGAGCACGTATTTACACGAATCCCCCTCAGAAAGGCGGGTATATCCTTCGGAGGTAATATCTAGGCAAATCATTATCGCGCCCTCGTCGTCGGTCGCTGCGCGCCCTCGCTCCTCCTCCTCGTTGCGCGCCGATTACAGCGGCTTTTTAGCGGCTTGGTAGCCAACGACAACGTTACGGGTCGGATTCTGGGGATCCGCTTCCAGAATAAGATCAATCGCCACCAACTTGGGGCAATCAGCCATTTCCTTGATAGTCGGCGCATCATTGCGAAGGGACAACTGGCGAACCTCATAGCCCCAAGAGTTGATATTGCACTCGGGCTTGTTGACGTTGTTTGCCGGAGCCAAATATTCAACTTGGGCAAAGTCGTAAGGCACCGGAGCGCCAGACTTGCGGGAAACACCGTAGCCATGGGTCACGCGAGTGACCAGAACACCAGACAGAATAGACATAGTTATTACCTCGTTGAAGAACCTTGGTTAGGTCGAAAATACTGGCAGCTCATCCAAGTCAGGAGGGAGCGGCATTCTTAATCGCGCCGGAATATCACTTTCTTCCAGGTGCGCAGTTAATTGGTTAACAATCTTCTCCGGCGATAACCCCTCGATGTTCGCTAACCAATTAACAAGGCGACCCGCCATGCGGGACATATTAAAGACGGCATTATCCCTGGACGTTTTGAACTTATTTTTAAAGGTGGTCAGTCTGACGGGCTTTATTTCCGCTTCCTGGATAGCAGCCAGCCATTTATCAAATTGCGGATACATCCCCGCAAAATAGGGGTCTGGGTTTACCAGAACGTCCAGCGGGATAATGCGGTCCTTATTGTGCAGCTCGCCTTCGGCGCGTACCCAATTCGGATACTCTGCCGACTGCATCTGTTTGCCCTTTTCGTATACCCGGGCGCACTTACCGTTGATGCGGCTGCCCACGTAGAACGAGCAGCCCTTGGTCGGCACCATGCCAAAGCGCTTGGCGATGCCCTTGGCAACCTCGGTGATCACGAACTCACCCGATTCAATCTTCATCCAGGACGGAGCGCGGCCCCGCTGGGGATGGAACTCGCCGGCTTCCGCGCCGGCAATGGCACCCTGGTAGGTGATGTGCTCGCCGCTGTAGTCATCCAGGGCGAGATCCACCCGTGTGATGCGCACGCCTGGAATGTGAGAGATAACATCATGCAAAGCCTGGAAATCCAGGGCGGCACAACCCACACCAGAAAAACTCACCATGCAACCATGGTTTGCCGCACCCCAGCCAATCAGGCCGCAGGGGATGCCGTCACACAGCAGGTCAGCCGAATTGGCGTAACCGTGCAGGCCAGAGCGGCGAGGGCGCATCGTGAAGCGCGGCTCGGGGATGGGGACACCAATGCGGGTATTCAGCTCCTCTAACCACAGCTCCAGCTCGTTGCAGCAGAGGGCATCCAGGAACTGGACGCCGTAGCAGTCGATCAAGTCGTTGTAGGCTTCCCAATACTTGGCACCCTCGACAACCTCGAACTCGGAGAACTTGAGCAGGGCAGTGCAGACCGCCTTCAACTCCTTACGAATGTCGGCACGGTCCTTGTAACCGGAATGCAAAGCACGCTCCATCATTTCGGTCATGGATAGCGTCACGACAGGGGCAGGGGACTTAGGCACCCCCTGGAGGCTTAACCGCTCAGTGGTCTTGTCAAATTCAACGGTTGGGGCAGGGGAGACCCCCAGCCGTTCGGCCTTGCCGCACAGGCGTTCTGTCACCTTGTCAAAACGGGCGAGGGGAGCGAAGCCAACCGGACGCTTCCAGAGATAACGCAGCCCCTCGACAGGGGGTTCAGAAATGGCCGCTTGCAGGGCCTTCACCTTGGTATCGAAGCGCGGGATAGCCTTCAAGAGCGCCCCTTGCTTGGCAAGCTCCTTCATCTGGATCAACTCGGTCGGTGCCCAGGTGAAGGACAGATAATCGATCAGGGTTTTGTTGCCGATAACCCCATTTATCGGCATCACGGAGCTATGACCAGCCATCAGAAGAAATCCTCCGGTGCGTCATAGCCTCCGTGGAGCTGCTCGTTAAAACACTGAGGGCAGATAAGAAGGACTACGCCAGGGTTATCCTCTGAGGCCAAGCGGCTAAGGGTGTCGGACTCACAACCGCAGAAGTGGCAGACCCCAGCCAATGGCATATCCGGAGTAACAGGGTTATGACCAGTCATCGAAAAACACTCCCTGGTCATAGAAGCCGCGCCAGGTGTCCTCGGTGACTTCCACCAGTTCGAACACGGTATCGGGGTACGTCATCGACAGATAGACCCGCAGCTCATGCAGGTCGCGGAACATCTCGACCTGACCCGCGATGCAGGCGGAGTAATCGCCAGTCGGCTCTGCCTGCCAATAGACCTTGCGCTCAATGAGCGCGGGCAGATCCTGGTTTTGTGGGCTAGAGTGGGTCATAGATCAATCACTTGAGTTAGTAGGCAAGTGCATTTGATCAATTTCCCAAGTAAGTTTCAACGGGCCTTTTTGACCGCAAAATGGTTATGATACGGCCATTGATAAACTGAGGAGTTAAGGCAAATGGACTCTAAAACGCTGATCCAGGCCTACATGAGAGCCAAAAAGTTCACCCAGTTTCAGGAAGTCGCTGTAGAGCTTGGCTTTACACAATCTCACGTCTCACGCTTGACCAAAGGCAAAGCGCAACTCACTGATGAGACTGCAAAAAAGATTGCCGAGGAAATCGGCCTAGACGTCAAAGAAGTGCTAATAAGCCTTGCGGCTGTCAGAGAGACCGATCCCGAGCTGAAACAGGCTTGGTACGATATCCTGGCGAAGTATTCGAAAGGAGCTGGCACGGCGGTAGCCCTTGCGGCGGCTGTGTTTCTGTCTCCACTGAGCGGGCCTGACCATACCGCGCATAATGTATATTATGTTAAATTGAATATCTTGGTATTCTGTCACCCTCAACCGAACTGTGTATAATGGTGGCAATTGATCCTATCCCCGACCGGATGTCTTAAGTGGCTGAATTAACATCAGAACAATTAAAACCCGCTTTCTCGATTGAGCAGTTCCCCACACTGGGCGAACTCGACCCCATTCCGTTTGCCGCCCTGCAACCCAGAGCGATTTCGGGTATCAAACGGCTGGCCAGTTTTGATGGTGACTGCCCGGTCATGATCCTCAATGGTTTCCCCGGTGCAGATTACGAGAATGTCTGCCAGACCCTGATTGCCTCTTCGAATGGCAAGGATGGCGACCTGTTCGATCTCTGTTATACCGAGAATCTCAACAACCCTTTCAAACCCATCTGGCTGCGCCTGCAACCGGGCTCGGGTTTCGAGTTCTGCGAGATGGTCGGAGAGCTGCTCAAGCTGATGAGCCACCATCTCGACGCCGAGCGGCTGGTCACCCGGATCATCCGCAAACAGAACAACGACCCCAAGATCGTGGATTTCCTCTCCGATCTGGCCGCCCATGTCGCCCAGGGCCTCGAGTTCCAGCACCCGGTACTCATCAACCTGCTGATCCATCATGAGGATCAGCAAGCCCCTGTCGTCTACGGCCGCGACCTGAACTGGGATACCTTGTTCGGTTCCATCAACTATCAGACGGAACAAGGCTCCGTCTACGCCAACCAGCATCTTTTGGAACCTGGTCTGCTGCGGGAAGCCAACGGTGGTTACCTGGTACTTCAGCTTGATGAGCTGCTGGATCAGCCTCATCTCTGGTTCAAGCTCAAGAACGCCATGCAAAAAGGCGAGCTGGACTGGAATGCCTATCAGGAAGGCAAGACGCTGACGCCCTTCTTCACCCCGGAGGCGACCCCGATCCGGTTCAAGTTGATCCTGGTCGGTGACAGGCTGGACGTGGCGGAATTCCAGATGCTGGACAGGGACATGGCGGAGCGTATCTTCCTGCGTGCCGATCTGGTCTCCGAAGTGAGCATCGAGGAAGATCTCCCCGCCTTCCTGCAATATCTCGCCTGGCTGCGAGCGCGCTGGGCGCTGCTGGATTTCACCCCAAGTGCCCTCCTCGCCCTCTGTCGCCATGCCAGCCGCCTGTGTGACCACCAGGAGTGGCTATCCCTCTCCGAGGTACAGCTCGGCGCCATCATGCGCATGGCCGACAGCCTGGCCCGCGAGCTGGAAGCGACCTGCGTCACTGACGAACATATCCTGCTCGCCCTGGAAGAGCAGGATTACCGCCTCAACTATCTGGTGGAGCAATCGGATCAGGGTGTCATCGACGGCCAGATCCTGCTGCAGACCGACGGTGAAGAGGTTGGCCAGATCAACGGCCTTTCCGTCATCCAGGTGGCCGGCCATCCCTATGACTTCGGGGAGCCGGTACGTCTCACTGCGACCGTCCACCTCGGGGATGGCGATGTGGCTGACATCGAGCGCAAGGCGGAGCTCGCCGGGCACATTCACGCCAAAGCCATGATGATCATCCACGGCTACCTCTCCAACAAGTTCGGCGCAGAGAACCCCTCGCCGCTCTCGGCCAACCTGGTGTTCGAGCAGTCATACCACGAGATAGATGGTGACAGCGCCTCCCTGACCGGCCTGTGTGCCCTGCTCTCCGCCCTCGCCCGCCAGCCCATCTACCAGCACTTCGCCGTGACCGGTGCGGTCGACCAGTTCGGCAATGTGCAGGCCGTTGGCGGCGTGAACGAGAAGATTGAGGGCTTCTTCCGGGTGTGCAAGATCCACGGTCTCACCGGCAAGCAAGGCATTCTGCTGCCAGGCACCAACGCCCAGCAGCTCAACCTCTCTGATGAAGTGATCGCGGCAGTAGAGGCCGGCCAGTTCCACATCCACCCGGTGGATCACGTGGAAGAGGCTATCGAGCTGCTCACCGGCTGCGTTGCTGGCGAACCGGACATGCCGGATACCCTGTTTGGTCGCATCCAGGAGAGACTGGACGAACTCAATGGCACGGCAACCAAGAGTGGCGGCCTGCTGCGCAGCCTGCTGGACCGGCTGCTTGGCCGTTAAATGAAGTGATCGGAGTTGTTTAGCGAACATCTGTAAGCTAAATTGGCCCGGCTTTGACCCATATGAAGGATAAACAGCGTGACCCTAGATAACGACACCACTGATCCCCGCCTCTCCCTGTGCGAACAAGGCAAAGAGTCCTTTACCCGTGAAGAGCTGCTTGCCTGCAGCCGTGGCGAATTATTTGGTGAAGGTAACAGCCAGCTGCCCGCCCCCAACATGCTGATGATGGATCGCATCGTCAAGATCAACGACCATGGCGGCGAGCACGGCAAGGGTGAAATCCTGGCTGAACTCGATATCACGCCGGATCTCTGGTTCTTCAACTGCCACTTCCCAGGCGATCCCGTCATGCCCGGCTGTCTGGGCCTGGATGCCATGTGGCAACTGGTCGGCTTCTTCCTGGGCTGGAAAGGGGGTCCTGGCAAGGGACGTGCGCTGGGTGTCGGTGAAGTCAAGTTCACCGGCCAGATCCTGCCGACGGCCAAGAAGGTCACCTACAAAATCACCTTCAAGCGCGTCATCAACCGCAAACTGGTCATGGGCATTGCCGATGGCGTCGTGGAAGTGGATGGTCGCCCCATCTACAGCGCCACCGACCTGAAAGTGGGCCTGTTCAAAGACACCACCGCATTCTGATCCTGCTCCTGGGTGAGCAGAGACAACGTAAAGGGGCCACGATGGCCCCTTTCCTTTTGTAATGAGTGATGAAGTATCGGTTACTTCATGAAGAGGCCTGAGCCTCGCCCTTCCATGGCATCGCGCCAACCACCAAGCCAATGGCCCCTGGCATCCAGGCACTGGTACGGACACGCTTCTTTCTGTTTGCCGACTACGCCAGCCTGATAACCACGAGCGCGAGCTCTCTCCAGACGGTCCCGTTTCTGTCTCTTCATCATCTACGACCCTCTTCGTGGAACAAAAAAAGCGACCAGTTTTTCACCGGTCGCCTTCATCTTTACCCCAGGGGGGAGGCAGGGTCAAACAAAAAATTCCATGCTATTCAGGGGTTGTGACACAAGATACTGAACTGCATTAATTTTTGATGACACTTATTTATCGCTGATAGCGACGCAGCCAGGCAAAGGGCAGCGCCAGCAGAGTCAACCAGAACAGGCTGCCGCCACCACCCTCGCCGCCATCCTGACCGGTCTGGTTGTTGACCGGCGCATTGCTGACCACATAGCTGGCCGGGGCATTGCCCTGATAATCCGCCACGGCCGGCGTCAGTTTGACGGCGACCACGGTGGCGTTGGCGCGTTTGTTGAGGTCGCTCTCGCTGTCATAGCGATACGCCGTCGCGGCAATGGTGCCGTCGCTGCTGATGCCGCTGGCATAAGCGATGTGATAGTACTTGCCGTTCTGGGCACACTGCTTGTTGCCGGCGTCATCCTTGCCACAGATGAGATCATTCAGATACCAGCTGTTGGCCGGGGCGGCCGCGTTCAGCAGGAAGGCTTCCTGCATGCGGTTGGTGCCATTGACCACCGGTTGGGTCTGATGGCGGGAGTCGCGCCAGCCGACCACCATGTTGTGCTCGTTGATGGCGGCCGCTTCCGAGCCTGCCCCCGAGACCGGCTTGTCCTGGAGAGGAAGGCTGGCGGCAGTACCAGGCTTGCTCAAGTTGAACAGGAACATCTCCACCGGGCGGTTCTGGCCCTTGTTGATGCGATAGCGCTGGTTACCGATCACATAGCCGTTGTCGTTGACGGCCACGGCCCAGCTGTGTTGCAGCTTGGCATCGTCCTTGCCAGGCTCGCCATCCGGCAGCGGGATGATCTTGGTGGTGCCCACGGTACCGGCAGCCGTATCCAGGGTCCAGTAGCTGGCGAGGTTGCGGCCATCCAGATCACCGGTGCCCACCTCGCCGGTGGAGCTGTAGCCCACGCCGTAGAGGGTGCCGTTGTACTTGGCCACGCCCAGTGCAGAGGCGGTTTGCAGCACCTCGTCACGCTGATGGCCATAGGTGCCGGCCTGCATCAGCTTGTTGAACCCGCCCGAACTGTTGAGCAGCCAGAAGCTCGCCTGGGTATCGACCCCGGGGCAGTAGCGGAAGTCACCGTACTGGCTGTCATTGCCCGTCTCGAAACACCACTTGTAGAAGTCACCGCCCACCTTGTGGCGATACTTGTCGCTGGCCGCGGTACCGGTCACCAGATACTGACCGTTGTCCAGCTTCTTGATGGAGGTGGGGACGCTCAGGCCGTGGGTGCTGGCCGCATCCTTGAGCTCGACCGGGTTGCCGTCATTGACCACGGCAAAGGCGGTGCGCAGCTTGCCATTCATCTTGTAACCGACCCGATCCTCCGGAACATCCCCGAGGGCCGTCACCAGGCCATCGACCTCGGAGCTGGTCACGTAGCCCAGGTTGCTGCGTTGATCCACCTTGTCCAGGAAGTCGCGACGCCACTGGTAGGCAAAGCCCGAGTTGTCGCTCCAGAAGGAGTTGCAGACCGAGTTGGAGAGCATGCAACCCTGCTCGAAACGGAAACGATCGACCAGGAAGTCGGCAAACCGCACGGTGGAGAAGTATTCCGCCATGTTGTTCTTGGTGTTGAGCCCGATGAGGCCGTTGGCATCGCCGCTGATCCCGCTGGCATAGCCTTTGACTTCGTCATCGACGATGGTGAAAAAGGAGCTTTGTGCCGCCTGCGCGTTGAGGCTGGCGCCGACCAGGATGGCCAGCATGGATAATTGCTTTTTCATCTACTTCCTTAGTCTTGATGTTTCAACGCTTCCAACTCCTCCCAACGGGAGAAGGCGTGTTCCAATGCGGCCTCTGCCGCATTCAATGCATCCAGTTTGGGCTGGGTCTGCTCTGCTGGCAGGGAGAAGAAACCGGGGTGGTTAATCTCGGCCTGCAGGGCATCGAGGTCCATTTCCAACTGTTCCAGCCGGGCTGGCAGATTATCCAGCTCCAGTTGCAACTTGTAAGAGAGTTTTCGTGTTTTTTTCGCAGGCTCCGCTGCCGACGCGACAGGCTCTGCCACCTTGACCGGGGCCGGCTTGGCCGTCTGTTGGGCGGCCTGCAAGGCTCGTGTGGCCATCATGTCGGCGTAGCCCCCGACATAATCGCTGATCCGTCCATCCCCTTCAAACAGCCAGCAGCCGGTCACGGTATTGTCGATGAAACGGCGATCGTGGCTGACCAGCAGCAGGGTGCCCGGATAATCGGTGAGCAGCTCTTCCAGCAATTCCAGCGTTTCGACATCCAGGTCGTTGGTTGGTTCATCCAGAATCAACAAGTTACTGGGCTTGAGGAAGAGTTTGGCCAACAGTAGACGGTTTTTCTCGCCCCCTGACAAGGCCTTGACCGGGGTGCGCGCCCGCTTGGGCTCGAACAGGAAGTCCTGCAGATAGCCGAGGATGTGACGGGAGCGGCCGCGAACCATCACCTCCTGCTTGCCCTCCCCCACGTTGTCCACCACCGTCTTTTCGGGATCGAGCTGCTCACGGTATTGATCGAAGTAGGCCACTTCCAGGTTGGTCCCCTGGCGCACCGAGCCACGGCTCGCCTCGAGCTGGCCCATCAGCAGCTTGATCAGGGTCGACTTGCCGCAGCCGTTGGGGCCAACCAGAGCAATCTTGTCCCCGCGCAGCACCTGCAGATCCAGTCCCTGGAACAGGGTGCGATCACCAAAGTCCAGCCCCAGCCCCTCGGTCTCGAACACCAGCTTGCCGGAGCGGCCCGCCTCGTCCAGTTGCAGCTTGGCCTTGCCCTGCAGTTCCCGGCGCTGGGTGCGCTCCATGCGCATCGCCTTGAGGGCCCGCACCCGTCCCTCGTTGCGGGTACGACGCGCCTTGATCCCCTGGCGCACCCACACCTCTTCCTGGGCCAGCTTGCGGTCGAACTCGGCGTTTTTCAGCTCCTCGACCCGCAACCACTCCTCCTTGCCTTGCAGATATTCGTCGTAGTTGCCGGGCCAGGAGGTGATCACGCCGCGATCGAGATCGATGATCCGGGTCGCCAGCTTGTGGATGAACTCCCGGTCGTGGGAGATGAAGACTATGGCGCCGCGAAAGTCCTTGAGGAACTCTTCCAGCCAGTTGATGGCATCGATGTCCAGGTGGTTGGTCGGCTCGTCCAGCAGCAACAGATCCGGGTCACACGCCAGGGCGCGGGCCAGAGCCACCTTGCGCAGCCAGCCGCCTGACAGACTGTCGAGCGTCACATCAGGGTCGAGATCGAGCAGGGTCAGCACCTGATTGATGCGGGTTTCGTACTGCCACCCGTTCTGATAGTCGAGCTGCTCCTGCAACTGGCTCATGGTGCGAATGTTGGCATCGGAAGGGTCGTGCGCCAGGGCGTGGGAGACATGGTGGTACTGCTTGAGCAGCTCCCCTACCCCGGCCAGCCCTTCTGCGGCGTAATCGAACACGGTGATCTCGCTCGAGGCGGGCGGATCCTGCTCGAGGCGGGTCACTTTCAAATCTTGTTGCAACACCAGACGGCCGTCGTCCAGCGGCAATTCGCTGGCAATCACCTTCATCAGGGTAGACTTGCCCGCCCCGTTGCGACCCACCAGACAGAGGCGCTCGCCCCGCTCTATGGTGAGCTCGGCATGGTCGAGCAGCGGAAAATCACTGAACGACAGGGACGCGCCGTGCAATGTCAAAAGAGCCATGTTTGTTCCTTGTTGCTTATGAAAAAACGGGCGGCAGCGTGAGTCTGCCCCCGTTTTGTCGTCAAATCCTGCTCACCCCTGTGCCAGCCAGCCTTGCAGCTCTCCCAGGGTGAAAGGCCAGCCCAGCTCCCGGCCGGCACTGTCTTGCAGCACCGGGATGCGCACCCGGTAAGCCTCGAGCCAGGCCTCCTCCTCCAGGATGTCGCAGCGGCGGGTCTGCGCGGCCATCCCGGCCTGTTCCACCAGCGTCCACGCCTGTTCGCACAGGTGGCAGCCGTCGGTGTGAAACAGGGTCAGCATCAGCCTTGTGCCTCGGCGTGGGTGATGATCCAGCAGTTGTGGATATGCTGGTTGCGCTCGAAGTCCTTGGGCCGAGTCTTGTTCGTGATGTTCTGCGCCTTGAGACCGATGGCGTCAAGGCCGGCCAAGTCCATCTTGAAGTGGCGCTTGTTGTTGGAGAAGACCAGGGTGCCGTCCGCCGCGAGCAGGCGCTTGAGGTGCTGCATCAACAGCAGGTGATCCCGCTGCACGTCGAAGCTCTCGTCCATCCGCTTGGAGTTGGAGAAGGTGGGCGGATCGATGAAGATGAGGTCGTACTGCTCGTCGGCTTCCGACAACCACTTCAGGCAGTCCGCCTGCACGAACTTGTGCTCACGGCCCACCAGCGAGTTGAGGCGCATGTTGTCCTGGGCCCAGTTGAGGTAGGTGCGCGACATGTCCACCGTGGTGGTTTCGCGGGCGCCGCCGAGCCCCGCGTGCACGGTGGCACTGCCGGTGTAGGCAAAGAGGTTCAGGAAGCGCTTGCCCCGAGCCATCTGGCCCAGCATGCGGCGGGTCTGGCGGTGGTCGAGGAAGAGGCCGGTGTCCAGATAGTCATAGAGGTTGACCCAGAGGCGTGCACCGTACTCCTGCACTTCCATCCGGTGCTGCTCTTCGGAGAGCTTCTGGTACTGCTGTTTGCCTTCCTGGCGCTCGCGCACCTTCAGGATCACCTTCTCGCCGTCCATGCCGGTCACCTTGATGGCGGCCTGCACCATGTCCAGCAGACGCTGGCGGGTCTTCTGGGCTGGAATGTCCTTGGGCGCCGCGTACTCCTGTACCACCAGATAGTCCTGATAGCGGTCGATGGCGGCGTTGTACTCCGGCAAGTCCGCGTCATAGAGGCGGTAGCAATCGAGGTTCTCCTTGCTCGCCCATTTCTCGAGGGTCTTCAGATTCTTGCGCAGACGGTTGGCAAAGTCCTGGGCCACCTCTTTCTGGGAAGCGACGGCATCGAGGGCGATCTGGTAGTTGCGCAGCTGGCACTCGAGGGCGCCGTTGAACAGGCGATACTGCTTGTCGGCACGCAGGCGCAGGCAGCTCAGGAGTTCGGGAGAAGCGGAGAGAATGGTGACCTTCCACCCCTGGAAGCCACGGCGCAGGGCATCGCCAAGGGCCTGATGCACTTCCAGCAAAGCCGGGAACTCCCCAAGACGCTCGCCATAGGGCGGGTTGGAGATGAGCATGCCGACCTGACGGTTCTCCCCTTCCACAGCCGGCATCGGCAGCGGGTTTTCCAGCTTGGTGACATCGGCCTGCTTGAAGGTGATGAGATGGGCCACGCCGGCGGCCTTGGCGTTGTCACGGGCCTTCATCAGGACCCGGGTATCCGCATCGCAACCGAACAGTTTCACCTCGCAGCGCTGCATGCCGCGCTTGGCACGCACCTGGGCTTCCATCATCAGACTCTGCCACAGTTCACCATCGTGTTGCAGCCAGCGATCGAAACCGAAGCGCTCGCGGCGCAGGGCCGGCGCCATGTCGGCAGCGATGAAGGCCGCTTCAATCAGCAGGGTACCGGAGCCGCACATGGGGTCCATCATGGGTTCGCCGGCCCAGCCGCTGCGGGCAATCATGGCCGCAGCCAGGTTCTCTTTGAGGGGCGCCTCGCCGGTGCCCTGGCGATAGAAGCGCTGGTGCAGCGCCGGGCCTGACAAGTCCAGCGTGATATTGGCCTTGCCTTTGCCAAGGTGCGCCATGATGCGAATGTCCGGGGACTTCTTGTCCACATCCGGGCGCACGTGACCGCGCTTGGTGAAGCGATCGACGATGGCGTCCTTGATCTTCAGGGCGCCGTACTGGGTATTGCGAATGGAGGCGTTGGTACCGGTAAAGTCCACCGCGATGGTGGCGGTACCGGAGAAGTGATCTTCCCAGGGAATGGTATGGGCCCCGAGGTAGAGGTCCAGATCGTCGTTCATCTGGAACTCGGAGAGCACCAGCACGATACGGGAGGCAAAGCGGCTCCACAGACAGGCCTTGTAGCCGATGGCCAGTTCGCCCTTGAAGTGGACGCCGGCCACGGTCTCACGGACCTGCTCCGCACCCAGATTGGTCAGCTCGACGGCCAGCAGGTTTTCCAGCCCTTTGGGGCAGGTTGCAAAAAATTCTTTCATCACGCTCACGGGGATGCCATAAAAATAGTGCCGCATTATACCTTATCGGCCCGCGCTCGGCACTCGAACCTTGGACAAAGGCGCCATATAAACGGCAAGAGGCGCGGCAAACGCTCCCCTCCCCCTTGCGGGCGACAGGATCCCGCTCCTGGCTGGCAGTTGTCTACCATCACATTCGTAAAGAATTCGAAAATCTTGCCCGGACCAGGCAGAAAATGGTCGTGACGACCAGACGAAGGAGAAAATACAAATAATGGAACAAGAGAGAGACTGAGCGCTTAAATATCAGACCAATATAGCAGGCCTATAACGGACTTATTCGTCGCCATATAACGGCCCCGTCGTCAGCCCACTTCCCGATATTGTGTCTGTGCCCGAACTCTGGCTTGCATCCGGTTATTCATCACCTTGATCACGGCAAAGCGCGGCAGCGTCTTGCTGTTGGTCAGCACCAGCTCGTCGGTCAGGTTCAGGCAAACACTCGCCTGATCGCCGGCTTCGATGACCATGAATTCCCCCCGACCATGGGGCGTATCCATCCACACCAGGGATCCCATATCCGGAAAAACGTGAGCCTGCTGTTCATGAAAGAACCAGCTTTGCGGCATCAGGGGTTTATAAAAACGGCTGACGGCGATGGCATTGAGGACCAGCTGGACCTGGTGGGGCGTACTCCAGTCGAGTTCAGCGGCCTTGTCCATCAACTGGTAATAGAGGGCGGCATCATCCACACAAAAAGGCTGGGTGGTGAAAGAACAGGGAACAAGTTGCCGACCTTTATATTCGGTGGCAAATATCATGCGATCGGACAAATCCAGCATCAGGCGATCATCCTGAGCGTCATAATGCCACTGCCAATTGTCATTGGGTTGAATACACATGGTGGTGCCCTTATCTAAGCCGTCCCTCGACTTTATTCCATGTCGAGAATTTGAGCAACGTTAAATAAGGGCAACCGGTTATTTTTTAAATATGGGTAACGATCTCTTTGACCAGACTCGGCCCTTTATAAATAAAGCCGCTGTAAATCTGGACAAGACTGGCACCCGCCGCCAGTTTTTCCCGAGCCGCCATGGCGCTGTCGATACCACCCACACCGATAATGGGCAGGGCGCCGTCGAGGGCCTTGGCCAGGTGGCGGATCACCTCGGTGCTCTTGTGCTGGAGCGGACGACCGCTAAGCCCGCCGGCCTCTGCGGCATGGGGCATGTCATATATCATCTCCCGCTCCAGAGTGGTATTGGTGGCGATGACACCGTCAATACGGTTCTTGATCAAAGAGGCGGCTACCTGATCTATTTCATCGAGTGACAGATCCGGGGCAATTTTCACGGCCAGCGGCACATACTTTTTATATTTCTCGGCCAGCTCCTGTTGGCGCTGTTTCAATGCGGCCAGCAGTTCATCCAGTGCATCGCCATATTGCAATTGACGCAGACCCGGGGTGTTTGGCGAGGAAATATTGACCGCAATATAACCGGCGTGGTCATACACCTTGTCCATGCAGAGAAGGTAATCATCCTTGCCCTGCTCGATGGGGGTGTCCTTGTTCTTGCCGATATTGATGCCGATCACCCCCTGATATTTGGCCTCTTTCACCTTGGCCACCAAGTGATCGACTCCCTTGTTATTGAATCCCATGCGGTTGATGATCCCCTCGGCCGGGATCACCCGGAAGAGACGAGGCTTGTCATTGCCGCTCTGGGGTCTGGGGGTCACGGTACCGACCTCGATGAAACCGAACCCCATGGCGCCGAAGGCATCGATGCACTCCCCGTCTTTATCCAGACCGGCGGCCAACCCCACCGGATTGGCAAAATTAAGCCCCATGACGGTGACGGGGCGTTTGGGCAGAGAATGGCGGAAGAAACAATCAAGCGGGGTACCGAGAAGGCGGGGCAAATATTTGATGGAGAGATCGTGAGCCTGCTCCGGATTGAGTTTGAACAGAAAATGCCTGGCGAGTGGGTACAGCATGCTTGCTCCTTAAAAAAAGCCCCGGCAACTGGCCGGGGCTTTTGGGGTTATGCCGAGGTTCGGCAATTCAACTGGAGCAGGTTCAACTCTCGCAAGGCCACCGAGAACTTGGCGAACTCGTGCGTGCTCGTGGTCTTGAAGTCGGCCAACATGTGGGTCCAACGGGACAAGAGTTGCTCATGCTCCGAAATCCAGTCGGCCAGTATGGTAGCGCATTCCCCCTGCTCTTTGCACCCTTCCAGTACCACGGAGGTGAGGCTGCGTTGCTGCCAGTCCAGATCTTCGCGGAAGGAAGCCCGCGCCATCGCCTGCCAGTGGTTGCCCACCGGCTGATGGTTGATCTGCTCGAGGAACCAGTGCAGATCCAGCTTGGCGCCCAGGCGATAGTAGACGTTGGCAACCCGCAGGATGTCGGTCTTGTGCTCCGCGGCAATCTGCGCCAGATCCAGGCAGGAGAAGAGGCTGCTCATGTGTGCCACGCGACGGGCGATGGCCTCCGGCACCTGTTTCTCCATCAGGGCGGCGACAGCCTGGCTGTGTTCGGCCACTTCGCTCTCGTCCATTACCTCATAAAGGTGCTGACTCAAGGTCTCGAAGGCCGGGCGGAAGAAGGCGATGTTCTCGCCGATGCTCCAGCTGCGATTGCGGGCGCGCAGGAACCAGCGGGTGGCGCGGCGCACGATGCGGCGGCTGTAGAACATCAGCTCGAGCTGGGTCTGGGCATCCACCCCGTTGTCACACCCTTCGATGTCACGCCACAGGGCGCCGAGGCCGAACACTTCCCGGGCCATGGCGAAGCAGCAGGCCACTTCCGCCACCGAGGCACCGGTCTCGTCCTTCATCCGGCTGGCGAAGTTGAGCCCCATGTCGTTGACCAGCATGTTGGCCACCCGGGTCGCGATGATCTCGCCTCGCAGTGGATGCTGGGCCAGGGCCGCACCAAATTGCTGCTGCAACTGGGTCGGGAAGCTGGTGACCAGCATGTTGGCGAGGAAGGGCTCTTCGGTCACTTCCGGGCAGTTGAGCTGCTCTTTGAGCACCATCTTGCCATAAGCCACCAGCACGGCGAGCTCGGGTCGGGTCAACCCCTGCCCTGCCGCCATCCGCTCGGAGAGCTCCTCGTCGGAGGGGAGGAACTCGAGCGCCCGGTCCAGCTTGCCTTCCCGCTCCAGCCCCTGGATGAAGCGCTGCTGCTCTTTCAGCTGCTCGGCACCACGGAAGGCGGTCACCGAGATGGACTGTGACTGGCGATAGGCGTTGGTGATGACCACCTGGGCCACCGCATCCGTCATCTCGTAGAGCATCTGGTTGCGCTGCTTGAGGGTCAGATCCCCGGCGGCCACCAGTTGGTTGAGCAGGATCTTGATGTTGACCTCGTTGTCGGAGCAATCCACCCCGCCCACGTTGTCGGTGAAGTCGGTGTTGATGCGACCACCCTGACTCGCGTACTCCACCCGGCCAAGCTGGGTGAAGCCCAGGTTGCCACCCTCGCCCACGATGCGGGCACGCAGATCGCGGCCATTGACCCGCAGCACGTCGTTGCTGCGATCCCCGACATCGGCGTCGCTCTCGCGGGCGCTCTTCACATAGGTGCCGATGCCGCCGTTCCAGAGCAGGTCGACGTTCAGGCAGAGCAGCGCCTTGATCAGCTCGTTCGGGGCCATGCCGCTCTTGTCGGTGCCGAGCAGGGTCTGCATTTCCGGGCTCAGCTTGATGGACTTGGCAGAGCGCAGGAAGATGCCGCCCCCCTTGGAGATGAGTTCACGGTTGTAGTCATCCCAGCTGGAGCCTGGCAGCTCGAACAGGCGCTTGCGCTCGACGAAGCTCCTGGCCGCATCCGGGGTCGGGTCGACGAAGATGTGCATGTGGTTGAAGGCGCCCACCAGCTGGATGTGCTCGGAGAGCAGCATGCCGTTGCCGAACACGTCGCCGGCCATGTCACCTATCCCCACGCAGGTGAAGTCGGTGGTCTGGCAGTTGATGCCAATCTCACGGAAGTGGCGCTTGACCGATTCCCAGGCGCCGCGGGCGGTGATGCCCATCTTCTTGTGGTCATAGCCCACCGAGCCGCCGGAGGCAAACGCATCGCCGAGCCAGTGGCCGTATTCGAGGCTTATCTCGTTGGCGATGTCGGAGAAGGTCGCGGTGCCCTTGTCGGCGGCCACTACCAGGTAGTAGTCATCCTCGTCGTGACGCACCACGGATTTTGGCGGGATCACCTCGCCCTGGATGATGTTGTCGGTCACATCGAGCAGGCCGCGGATGAACAGACGGTAGCAGGCCTTGCCCTCCTCCTGGATGACGGCACGGGGCGCTCCCGCTGGCATCTGCTTGCAATAGAAGCCGCCCTTGGCACCCACCGGCACGATGACGGTGTTCTTCACCTGCTGGGCTTTCACCAGACCCAGCACTTCGGTGCGGAAGTCCTCTTTGCGATCGGACCAGCGCAGGCCGCCACGGGCCACCTTGCCCCAGCGCAGGTGTACCCCTTCCACTCGCGGGGAGTAGACGAAGATCTCGAACTTGGGCAGCGGCAGCGGCATGTCGGTGATGCTGGAGGGGGCCAGCTTGAAGGAGATGTAGGGCTTGATGTTGCCCGCCTTGTCCAGCTGGTAGTAGTTGGTGCGCAGGGTGGCGTCGATCATCTCCACATAACGGCGAATGATGCGATCGTCATCCAGGTTGGCGACTTGATCCAGCTTGGCCGCAAGCTCCTCGTGCAGCTTGGCCTGCACCTTGGCATCCTGCTTGATGGCCGGATCCAGGCGCTGTTCGAACAGAGTGAACAGCAGCTGGGCGATGTCCGGATAACGGGTCAGGGTCTCCTCGATGTAGGACTGGCTGAAGGAGACGCCGGTCTGGCGCATGTATTTGGCATAGGCCCGCAGCACGGATACCTGACGACCGGTGAGGCCGGCCCCCAGTACCAGACGGTTGAAGCCGTCATCTTCCAGGGTCTTGTTCCAGATGGCGGCGAAGGCCTGCTGGAAGCGCTGCTGGCTCTGCTCCAGATCGAACGGTTGCTCACCGCGCAGCAGCATGGAGAAATCGAGGATCCAGAACACCTCGCCGGTGGGGGTCCGTACCTGATACGGTGTCTCGCCGATGACGCGCAGCCCCATGTTTTCCAGCATGGGCAGGACGTCGGAGAGGTGGATGGGTTCGCTTCGGTGGAACAGCTTGAGGCGTACCCGGCGATCGTTCTCCTCCTCCTGGGCGCGGTAGAACAGCATGCCAAGCGGCTCGGCCTCGCTCAATCCATCCAGGGCCATGATGTCCGCGACGGCAGAGCCCGGCAGCACATCTTCCTTGTAGGCGCGGGGGAAGGCGGTGCTGAAACGGCGGCGCAGCTCGTTGCCGCGGGCCTCGCCATAGTGGGAAAGCAGCACGGAATCCAGGCGGTCATCCCAGCTGCGGGCCGCTTCAATCAGGTTGTTCTGTACTTCGTTCACATCCACATCCACGTTGTTGTTGTTGACCCGCACTATGTAGTGGGTCCGTGCCAGCACGCCCTCGGTGAAGTAGACGTTGAACTCCACATCGATGCAGCTGCCAAAATATTTCTGCAAAATCTGCTGGGTCTTGACCCGCAGCGCCGTGTTGTAGCGCTCCTTGGTGACATAGACCATGCAGGAGAAGAAGCGGCCGTAGACGTCGCGGCGCACGAACAGGCGCAGCATGTCCCGCTCCTGCATCTCCAGCACCCCGAGACCGGTGGCCAGCAGCTCCTCTTC
The DNA here is from genome assembly GCF_040908425.1 of Aeromonas sp. R2-1. NCBI lineage: Bacteria > Pseudomonadati > Pseudomonadota > Gammaproteobacteria > Aeromonadales > Aeromonadaceae > Aeromonas > Aeromonas sp. R2-1. Next base: position 136,434 of record NZ_JBFODR010000021.1, on the reverse strand, counting down.
ACGGGCCTGGATCAGCTCGTCGCGCGGGTAGGTTTCCAGTACGTTCAGCAGCGCCTTGTAGGCATGGGAGCCCGATTCAAAGCCGGAGGCGGCCATGATGCGCTCGAGGCGGTGGCTGATGAGGGGGATCTGGGTCGCACTGGTGTTGTAGATGGAGGAGGCATACAGGCCGATGAAGCGATCCTCTCCCACCACCTTGCCGTGCTCGTCGAAACGCTTGATGCCGATGTAGTCCACATAGGCCGGACGATGCACCCGGGACTTGCTGTTGGACTTGGTGAGGATCAGCAAGTCGGAACTGAGGGCCGCGTGACGGGCGCTGGCGGGCATGGTGCCGAGGCGCTGGCCTTCGTCCTTGATGGAGTTCTTCATCAGCCCCAGGCTGGACTCGGGCTGCGGCAGGATCTCGTGATCCCCCTCCACCGCCTTGACGTCGTAGCGACGATAACCCATCAGGGTGAAGTTGTGGGCGGCCACCCATTTGAGGAAGGCGACGCAGGAGTCAACCTCGGCTTGGCTGACCGGGTTCTTGCGTTTGGGCAGCTCCTCGATGATCTCGTTCAGGCGCGCCAGCATGGGCTGCCAGTCTCCCACCGCCAGGGCCACTTCCCGCGCCACCGAGTTGAGCTCGGCAGTCAGGGCGTCCATCTCCTCTTCACCGGTCAGGTGATCGATTTCGATGAGGAAGGCGGTTTCCACCGAGGTCTGCTCTGCGGTGTTGTCCAGATCCAGGATGGCGCCAATCTTGCCGCCTTCGCCGCGGATCAGGTGCAGCGGCTGGTGCAGCATCATGTGGGCGGTGATATTGAGACGCTTGAGCGCCATGCGGATGGAGTCCACCAGGAAGGGGGAATCCTGCAGGATGATCTCGACGATGGTATGGGGAGACTGCCATCCGTGGCGGGTCAGCTCGGGGTTGTAGACCCGGATATAGGGCTCGATGCCGGTACGGTGGTTGAGGGCATTCCACAGACTGAGGGCCGCGCCATAGAGATCGCTGTCATTGCGGTCATGAAGATCAGTGCTGGCCATGTTGCCGTAGAACTTGGCAACGAAACATTCGACCAGGGAGGCACTGTTTTTCGGCAATTTCTGGTGGATCAGACTGAGAACGTTTTCGAGCAGAACGGAGGTAGGGGCGTCTTTCAATGCCATTGCTAGTTTCCTTATCGGACGACATCACAGACACGGCGACATCCACCCAGGATGCCCACCGGTACAGAGTTGCAGCGAAGTGTAATGGCTTGGATCAAGGAAGGCGAGCAAAGGTGATAACGGGATGTTAAAAACAAGGGACAGATCACGGCTTGGGTTGTGATAAATTTTGCCAAGTTGGCAAAATTCAGAAAATCCCACTGGATGCCGCGCCATTTACCGGATAGATAGTGACTTAAAGCAGATATTTACCCGGATTGATGTTCAAGTTTTGTTAATTTATGCGTTCCAGGGAAATGAAGCGATGATCGTCCTGGGTTTTCAGTCGAAAGTAGCCGTGAACGCCGCTCTCCGACACAAAACGCCGGATTTTCTCCAACCCCAGCTCCAGGGTCAGACCCTGCTCGGTACGTACCACCAGGCGGTTCACCTGCCCCTGGTACATCAGCATGATCTCGTCGCGGCCAAGGGAGAGCCGAAAAGTGTATTGCCTCATGTCACCTCCTGGTCATCCATGAAAAACGGGCAGGAGAGCCAGGCTCCCCTGCCCGCCGTCGTGACGCTTACTGTGCCAGCGCCTTGCTCACCTTCTCGAACAGATCCCGCGCCAGCCCGTCCAGGTTGGCCAGGCGGGTCAGCTCGGCGCGAACCAGCGCCTTGCGCCCCTCATCGAGCCGCTTGAACTGGATAAGCGGGGTGATGAGGCGGGACGCCACCTGGGGATTGACCTCGTTGAGCTCGATCAAGAGATCGGTCAGGAAGCGATAGCCGCTGCCATCGGCGGCGTGGAACTGCACCTGGTTGTTCATGGCGAAGCTGCCGATGAGCGCCCGCAGCCGGTTCGGGTTGCGGATGCTGAAGGTCGGGTGCGCCATCGCCTGCTTCACGTCATCGAGCACATCCTTGGCCGGCGTGGCCCCCACCAACCGCAGCCAGTTGTCCAGTACCAGGCCATCATGGGCCCACTTGCCTTCGAAGTCGGCCAAGAGCGCGGCGCGGCACGGCAGCAGATGGCTGTTGGCCACCTGGAGCGCCGCCAGGGTGTCGGTCATGTTGTCGGCAGCCCCGTACTGCTCGCGCACCAGAGTATCGGCCTTCGCGGCATCCAGCGCCGCCAGATAACCCAGCACCACACCCTTGAGGGCCCGCTTGGCCATGTCGGCATGGACCACCTGATAAGCCGGCAGACGCAGGCTCTCGTAGCACGCCAGCAGGCGGTCGCCGAAGGCGTGGGCCAATGCGGTCTGGATCCCGTTGCGCACCTGGTGGATGGCGTCGATGTCGGCCACCTCGAACAGCTCGGCCAGGGTCGCCTCCCCCGGCAGGGCCAGGATCTCTGCCTTGAGGGCGGGATCCAGTGCAGCCTCGTCCAGAATGGCGACAAAGGCCGCCAGCAGGGTGTGGGAGAGTTCAATCCCCTGCCCGTGCTGGACCCGGGCCACCCCGTCGATCACCGCCTTGTTGATCAGCATCTGGGCGGCGTCCCAGCGGGCAAACTCGTTGCGGGCATGACGCATCAGGAAGGCCAGGGCCTCGTCGCTGTAGTCATAGTGCAGCTTGACCGGGGCGGAGAAGTCTCGCAACAGAGAGGGTACCGGTCTGACCGGCACTCGATCGAATTCGAACGTCTGCTGTGCTTCCAGCACGTCCAGCACATTGCCGATGGCCTTGCCCTGGTATTGCAGCGGGATGACGGCCCCCTGCTCATCGTAGAGCTCGATGTCGAGGGGGATATGCAGCGGCAGCTTTTGTGGCTGATCCTGGGTCGGCGGCGTGTGCTGGCTCACGTGCAGACGATAGACACCGCTTTCGGCATCGTATTCGTCGGTCACGGTGAGCTCGGGGGTGCCGGACTGGCTGTACCAGCGGCGGAAGCGAGCGAGATCCACCCCGGAGGCATCCTCCATCGCCTGCACGAAGTCGTCGCAGGTGGCAGCAGAGCCGTCGTGACGCTCGAAGTAGAGGCGCATGCCCGCCTGGAAGGCGTCCTCCCCCAGCAGGGTGTGCATCATGCGGATCACTTCAGAGCCCTTCTCGTAGACGGTCAGGGTGTAGAAGTTGTTCATCTCGATCACCACATCCGGGCGGATGGGGTGGGCCATGGGGCCGGCATCTTCGGCAAACTGCGGACCGCGCACGGTGCGCACGTTGTTGATGCGGTTGACGCCGCGCGACCCCAGATCGGAGGAGAACTCCTGATCCCGAAACACCGTCAGCCCCTCTTTGAGGCTGAGTTGGAACCAGTCGCGGCAGGTGACACGGTTGCCGGTCCAGTTGTGGAAGTATTCGTGGCCGATCACCCGCTCGATGCCGTGGTAGTCCGCATCGGTGGCAGTGGCCGGGTTGGCCAGCACGAACTTGGAGTTGAAGATGTTGAGCCCCTTGTTCTCCATGGCCCCCATGTTGAAGAAGTCCACCGCCACGATCATGTAGATGTCGAGGTCATACTCGAGGCCGAAACGCTGCTCGTCCCAGCGCATGGAGTTGATGAGGCTCTCCATGGCGAAACCGGCGCGGTCCAGGTTGCCCTTGTCCACGAAGATCTCGAGCGCCACCTGGCGGCCGCTTTTGGTAATGAAGTGGTTGCGTTCCACATCGAAGTCACCGGCCACCAGGGCAAACAGGTAACTCGGTTTGGGGAAGGGATCCTGCCACTGCACGAAGTGGCGACCGTCGTCCAGATCGCCGCTCGCGACCTTGTTGCCATTGGAGAGCAGATAGGGGTACTTGGCCTTGTCGGCGGTGATGCGGGTACTGTAACGGGCCAGGATGTCCGGCCTGTCCATGTAATAGGTGATACGACGAAAGCCCTCGGCCTCGCACTGGGTGCAATAGGCATCGCCGGATTTGTAGAGCCCCTCCAGTGCCGTGTTGGCGGCGGGATCAATGTCGGTGACCACGGTCAGCACGCACTCGGCCGGCAGGTTGAACAGGGTCAGGCTACTCTCTCCCTGCTCGTATTGCTGATAGGGCACGCCATCCACACTGACACTGACAAGGTCAAGCCCCTCGCCGTCCAGCACCAGGGGCTCGTTGTGATCGCCGCTGCGACGCAAACGGGAGATGGCGGTGACCCGGGTCAGGGGCTCTTGCAGCTGAAAATCGAGATCCAGGCTGTCACACCAATAGAGGGGAGCCTGGTAATCCTGGCGATATTTGGCCGTCATGGTCTGAGGTTGTTCAGTCATTATTGTGTGCTTCCACGCTTTGTTATTGACGTGTCAGAGGCTGTCACAAGGCTCGGACAGGGTCAAATAGTTTGCATTCAGGCAAAAGAAAGGGCGACCCGAGTCGCCCTTGTCATTTCGTTGCCAGCATCAGCTCTTCTTGCTGAGGGTGGCCAGATCCGCCGTGATGTTGGCCGCTTCCACCTGGTATTCGTCAGGTGCCTCGAAATCGGTCGGCAGTTCATCCAGGCTCTTCACCGTCGGCTTGCCAAGACGGGTCAGCCGCTCGTTGGCTCGCGCCAGCGCCTTCTCGTCCTGTTTGGCCTGTTCAGCCAGCCGCTCGGCTTCGTTCAGGGAGACCGACTTCTTGTCCTTGTCCGCCTGATACTCCTTGATGTCCTGCAGCACATAGGCAAATTCCGGATCCTTGGTGATCCGCGCCTCGTGGGCCGATTTCAGCTTGGGCAGCAAGCTGGAGAAGTCCCCCAGTCGCTCGTAGCTGGCCGAGGCAATCTTGTCCCAGGGCAAGGCGTTGAACTCGCGGCTCTCCCCCGTCTCACCCGGCGCCACTGCGGTCGGGAAGGCGATATCGGGTGCAACCCCCTTGTTCTGGGTACTGCCGCCATCGATACGGTAGAACTTGGCGATGGTGTACTGCACGTGACCCAGCGGCTGCTCGTAGAAGTCATAGACCTTGGCGAGACTGCGATGCTGCTGCACCGTCCCCTTGCCGAACGAGTTTTCGCCGAGGATCAGCGCACGACCATAGTCCTGCATGGCAGCGGCGAAGATCTCGGAGGCCGAGGCGCTGTAGCGGTCGATCATCACCGACATGGGGCCACCGTAGTAGACATTGCCGTCGTCGTCGCCGTTGACGGTGATGCGACCCATGTGATCACGGATCTGCACCACGGGGCCGCTGGCGAAGAAGAGACCGCTCAGGGCGGAGGCTTCCGTCAAGGCACCGCCGCCGTTGCCGCGCAGATCGACGATGAGGCCGTCGATCTTCTGCTTGTTGAGGCTGGAGATCTCCTTGATCACGTCGTCGTGCAGGTTGACGTAGAAGCTCGGGATCTCGAGCACGCCGATCTTCTTGCCCTCGGCGGTGATCACCTTGGACTTGGCGGCTCTGTCTTCCAGACGCACCTTGTCACGCACCAGCTCCACCAGCTCGGTCTTGGCGGTCGCGCCCTTGCCGCGCTGGATCTCCAGCTTCACCTTGCTGCCCTTGGGCCCCTTGATGAGCTCGACCACGTCGTCAAGACGCCAGCCTATGACATCCACAATCTTGCCGTCGTCCTGCCCCACCCCGGTGATCTTGTCATCGGGTTTCAGGTGATTGGACTTGGCCGCCGGGCCACCGGGCACCAGGGAGCGGATGACGGTGAAGTCATCTTCCGCCTGCAGCACGGCACCAATCCCCTCCAGCGAGAGGTTCATCTCGGTGTTGAACCGATCGGCACTGCGCGGAGACAGATAGCTGGTGTGCGGTTCGATGGCGCGGGCGAAGGAGTTCATGAAGAGCTGGAACACGTCCTCGCTCTCGGTCTGGGACATCCGCTTGATGGCGTTGTTGTAACGCTTGCCAAGCAGCTCCTTGATCTCGGGCCACTCCTTGCCGCTGAGCTTGAGGCTCAGGGCATCGAACTTGACCCGCTGACGCCACAGCTCGTTGAGCTCGGCTTCATCCTTGGGCCAGGGAGCCCCTTCCCGATCGAAGACGTAATTGTCTTTCTGGGTAAAATCGAAGGGAGTGTCGAGCAGTTTGAGGGCGTATTCGAACCGCTCGTACCGCCGCTGCTGACTCAGGTTGAACATCTCGTAGGCCGGAGCCAGCCGCCCTCGCTCGAGGTCGGTGTCAAAACCGGTACGATATTTCTCAAAACGGCTGATGTCAGAGGCCAGAAACAGGTTGCGGCTGTAGTCCAGATTCTCCAGATACTTGTCAAAGATCACGGAGGAAAAGGCGTCGTCCAGCTTGAACTGTTTGTAGTGGGAGCGGGTAAACAGATTGGCAATTCGCTTGCTGGCCGTAGCATGTTGGCTCTCTTGAGCCAACACAGGCAAATCACTTTCCTTGAGCACCGGCTCGATGGCCTGTGCGAGCCCGGCAAGCGCCAGGCTACAGGCAACGAGTGAAAAACGAATCACGCCATGCTTCAACATTCGTCTCCTTAGAGAACCAGATGCTCGAACTTGACCCGCAACATCATGCCGGTCTGCAATTGAACCTGTACGTCATCCTTGGTCACTTCCTTGATGGTCGCAGGCACAGGGGACTTGCCCAGCACGACGCGCACGCCCTGCTCGACTTTCAGAGTAGCGGCATCCACTTTCACCAGCGGCGCATCAGCGACCGGTGCAGCCTTGGGAGCAGGGGCGGACTTGGGCTTGTCGGAGCGGGGAGCGTCAGCCTTGCGCGGCGCGTTGCGACGCGGCTGCTTGGGCTTGTCTTCCTTCTCCTTGGTGTTGGTGCGGCGGCTGGCAAAGACACGTTCCTTGCTCTCCTTGAGCGCCTGTTTGGCATGCTCGATGTGCTCTTCGGTGAGCAGCTCGCCCGGGTTGCCGTCCAGATCGACACGGGCCTGGCCAGCCTTGAGGCCATGCAGGTAACGCCAGCTGGAGGTGTATTGACGCAGAGCAGAGCGCAGCATGGTCTTGGAGACTCTCTCGTCATCAGCAAGACGCGCGGCCAGATCCTGGAAGATGCCAATCTTGAGTGGCTTGGCCTCTCCTTCAGCGATGAAGCAGGCCGGGAATTTCTCGACCAGGTAGGCGACGATCTCTTTACTGTTCTTCAGCTTTTCAGTGTTTTCCATGTATAACCTTGGCTTTCATATAGACGCACGGGCATGCCCGAACACAACAAAGGCCCCATTATAGAGAGCTTGGGACCTTTTGCGAACCATCTAGCAATGACTTAGAGCATGCTTTCCAAAATTTGCACCGTTTCTTCGAGGCCAATCCGGTCCTGCTCGTCAAAGCGGTTAAAGATTGGGCTGTCGATGTCCAGCACCCCGATGATCTCCCCGCCACGGCGCAGCGGGATCACGATTTCCGAGTTGCTGGCACCGTCGCACGCAATGTGCCCCGCGAACTGGTGAACGTCGTCCACCAGCTGGGTCTTGCCCTCGGCAACCGCAGTGCCACAGACGCCGCGCCCGACCGGGATGCGCACACAGGCCGGCTTGCCCTGGAACGGGCCGAGCACCAGGGTCTCGCCCTGCAGCAGGTAGAAACCAACCCAGTTGATGTCAGCCAGTTCCTGATTGAGCAGGGCAGACAGGTTTGCCAGGGTGGCGATCATGTCGGGTTCGCCCTCCAGCAATGCCTGGGCCTGCTGGTTGAGCGTGCGATAAAATGCTTGTTTTTCAATCATGATTAAATGAACTTCACTCCTTGATAATCAATGCAAGGTACCGTCCTGCCTGAAAATTTCAAATCAATTTTCAATTATCCCCCCTCTTGGGTCCCGATGAGAGGCCGTTCAACGTGCCGCCCCCAACGTCAGTTGATGGCGCTGGCCATTGCTCCACTCGATGGTCAGGAGCCAGTCCATCGCCTCGGTCGTACAACTTCCCACCTGGGTCACCCCTCGCCACCCCGCTTGGCTGGGTTCAAACTGCACGGGGATGAGCCCCATGAACATCTCCTTGCCCTCGAGCCAGGCCTTGACCGGCGTGATGGCCGGCACACCCCCTTGAAGGCGCAGGACAAAGTCATGTTCAGGGCGGATCGGCAAGCCATCGATGCTGACCGTCAGCGGGCGATCCCCGACGATGAGGCGGCAGGGGCTGTGGGACAGATCACAAATCTGAACATTGGTGCCCTCTTCATGATCGCTTCCTGTGCCTGAAAACCAGGTTCGATAGGCCATCAGGGAGAGCAAAATGACCAGCACCATGGACAGGTGGACGATTTTGCGTGAAGTGAGTCTCTCTTTCATGAAAAAACAGCTCTGTAAGGTACGTTGAAAATGTAATTTTCGTGATCTGGCGCAAGGTAAAAACTGGCGGACATGAGACCCGCTGGAGCCAAATATATCACTGTTTGTACTGTTATTTTACCGGTCATTTCAGTATCATTCTCAATGGATTTTCATTTAACCACCTTTTGCTTTTCCTTTTATTAACAGATGTTAACGAGAGGATTTTGCAAAACCGGGGTGAAAATGGCCCAGGACACCGGGCAACACAAACAACAGCATCGGAAGCGGAATACAACGATGAGCCATACAACAAACCACCCTGAGTACAACTACACCGTTGTGCGCCAGTTCACCGTCATGACGATTGTCTGGGGTATCGTCGGCATGTCGGTGGGTGTATTGATTGCAGCCCAATTGATCTGGCCTGCCCTCAACTTCGACACCCCCTGGCTGACGTACAGCCGTCTGCGTCCCCTGCATACCAATGCGGTCATCTTCGCATTTGGTTGCAGCGCCCTGATGGCCACCTCCTTCTACGTGGTGCAGCGCACCTGTCAGGTCCGACTGTTTGGTGGTCCCCTCGCCTCCTTCGTGTTCTGGGGCTGGCAGGCGATCATTCTGTCTGCAGCCATCTCGCTGCCGCTGGGGTACACCACCTCCAAAGAGTACGCCGAGCTGGAGTGGCCCATCGACATCGCCATCGCCGTGGTCTGGGTGAGTTACGCCATCGTCTTCTTCGGCACCCTGGTCAAGCGCACCACCTCCCACATCTATGTGGCGAACTGGTTCTTCGGTGCCTTCATCATTACGGTGGCCGTGCTGCACATCGTCAACAACATGGAAGTGCCCCTCTCCGGCATGAAGTCCTACTCCATGTACTCCGGTGCCATGGATGCCATGGTGCAGTGGTGGTATGGCCACAACGCGGTGGGCTTCCTGCTGACGGCGGGCTTCCTTGGCATGATGTACTATTTCGTGCCCAAGCAGGCGGGTCGCCCCGTCTACTCCTACCGCCTCTCCATCGTGCACTTCTGGGCGCTGATCTCCCTCTATATCTGGGCCGGTCCGCACCACCTGCACTATACCGCCCTGCCTGACTGGGCCCAGTCGCTGGGCATGGTGATGTCCCTCATCCTGTTCGTGCCCTCCTGGGGCGGCATGATCAACGGCATCATGACCCTCTCGGGTGCCTGGCACAAGCTGCGTTATGACCCCATCCTGCGCTTCCTGATCGTCTCCCTGTCGTTCTACGGCATGTCGACCTTCGAAGGCCCCATGATGGCGATCAAGACCGTCAACGCCCTCTCCCACTACACCGACTGGACTATCGGTCACGTTCACTCCGGTGCCCTGGGCTGGGTTGCCATGGTGTCCATCGGTGCCGTCTACCACCTGATCCCGAACCTGTTCGGGCAGGGGCGCATGTACAGCATCAAGCTCATCAACGTCCACTTCTGGCTGGCCACCGTGGGCACCGTGCTCTATATCGTCGCCATGTGGATTTCCGGTGTGATGCAGGGCCTGATGTGGCGTGCGGTCAACGACGACGGCACCCTGACCTACAGCTTCGTGGAGGCGCTGCAAGCTTCCTATCCCTTCTACTTCGTGCGCTTCCTGGGTGGCTGCTTCTTCGTCACCGGCATGCTGCTGATGGCCTACAACGCCTATCGCACCGTCACTGCGCCCAAGGGTTCCCTGGAACCCGTCGCACAGCCAGCCTGATTTGAAAGGGTTTAAAGCATGAGCAACAACAACCGTCACGAGATTTTTGAAAAAAGCGTCCCCATGCTGGTCATTGGCATCATCTTCGCCATCAGCCTGGGGGGCCTGGTGGAGATCACCCCCCTGTTCTTCCAGAAGCAGACCAACGAGCCGGTGGAGGGCCTCAAGCCCTATACCGCCCTGCAGATGGAAGGACGCGACATCTACATCCGCGAAGGCTGCACCGTCTGCCACAGCCAGATGATCCGCCCGTTCCGCGCCGAGACCGAGCGCTACGGCCACTACTCGGTTGCCGGCGAGAGCGTGTGGGAGCACCCCTTCCTGTGGGGCTCCAAGCGTACCGGCCCGGATCTGGCCCGGGTCGGCGGTCGCTACTCAGATGACTGGCATCGCGCCCACCTCATCAACCCGCGCGACGTGGTGCCCGAGTCCAACATGCCGGCCTTCCCCTGGCTCGAGACCAATGTGCTGAGCGGCGAGCTGACCGGCAAGAAGCTGGCTCTGTTCCGGGATCACTTCGGCGTGCCCTATACCGATGCCGACATCGCCGGTGCCGGTGAGGCCGTCAAGGGCAAGACCGAGCTGGATGCGCTGATCGCCTATCTGCAATCACTGGGCCATGCCCTGAAATAAGGAGTCGGGATATGGATTACGGCACATTTCGCGGCCTGTACACCCTGCTGCTGATGGTCATCATGATTGGCATCATCGTCTGGGCCTACAGCAAGCGCCGCAAGGCTTCTTTCGACGAGGCCGCCAACCTGGTTTTTGCCGATGACGAGCAACCCAGTGCTGATAACAAGAACGCAGGAGCGAAGCAATAATGAGCACTCTGTTTAGCATTTTTGTGACCGTCATAAGCCTTGGCACCATTCTCGGCTGCTTCCTGCTGCTGGCCTGGTGCATGAAGGACAAGATGGGGGCCGAAGAGGGCAAACCCATGGGTCACACCTTCGACGGCATCGAGGAGATCAACAATCCCCTGCCGAAGTGGTGGTCCTATATGTTCCTCTTCTTCATCGTCACCGGGCTCATCTACCTGCTCGCCTTCCCGGGCCTTGGCAACTTCAAGGGTCTGCTGGGCTGGCAAAGCTCCAACCAGGATGTGCGTTCCCTGGCCGAGTCCAAGGCGGCGGCCGAGTCTGCCAAGGCCGAAGGACGCGCGGTGGAATACGACCGGGAACTTGCCAAGGCCGACGAGATCTACGGCGCCAAGTTCCGCGAGCTGACCTATCAGGCTGACGGCAAGAGCTACAAGGAGATCACCGAGATCGCCAAGGATCCGGAAGCCCTGAAGGTGGGTCAGCGCCTGTTCCTGCAAAACTGTTCCCAGTGTCATGGCTCCGATGCCCGCGGTGGCCGCGGTTTCCCGAACCTGACCGACAGCGAATGGCAGTGGGGCGGCGCCCCCGACCAGATCAAGACAACCATCATGGGCGGTCGTCAGGGGATCATGGCCGCCTGGGGCGAGATCCTGGGTCAGGACGGGGTGAAGGAGGTGGCTTCCTATGTGCTGAGCCTCTCCGGTCGCAAGGTTGATCTGGTGGAAGCCAAGAAAGGGGAAGCACGCTTTGCCATGTGCGCCGCCTGCCACGGCCCGGATGCCAAGGGCGGCATCGCCTTCGGCGCTCCCGACTTGACCAACAACATCTGGCTCTATGGCGGCTCCCGTCAGGTGGTCGAACAGACCATCACCCACGGGCGCCACGGCGTGATGCCGGCCTGGAAGGACATTCTGGGGGAAGACAAGGTACACCTGCTCGCTTCCTACGTTTACAGCTTGTCCCACAACGATCGGCAAAATCAGCAGTAACATGTGATAAGCACGTGATTAATCAGCAAAAAGCCTCGACTCTTCGAGGCTTTTTGTTATCTTGTGTTGGCTGAATTACCGCCATTTCGTTAACCATTTGTTTCGGTAGCATCATGACCCAACCCTGGTATCGCCAATTCTGGCCCTGGTTCATCATCGCCCTCCCCTGCGCCGCCGTGGTAGGCAGCATCGCCACCGCCATCATTGCCAGCAAGGATGGGGTCAACCTGGTAGCGGAGGACTACTACAAGCAGGGCAAGGAGATTAACCAGGATCTCAGCAAGTTCGATCGCGCCGAGGCGCTCGGCATCCGTATCGCCCTCAATGTCAGCGACAAAGAGCTGACTTTGACTCCCCTGGCAGGGAAGATCCCACCAGGGCAAGCACTGCACCTCTCCCTGTTTCATCCCACGTTGGCGGGCCTGGACAGCGAACATCTGCTGACGGCCGATGGCAAGGGAGTCTATCGACTGATTCTGGACAAGCCCCTCACCGGCAAGTGGCACGTGCGGGTCGATGCCTTCAACCATGAGTGGCGCCTCCAGGAGACGGCACAACTGCCGACTCAGGCAGCGATTGAGCTCGATCCCAAGGGACGTTGAATCACGAAGGCAGGGTGATCGGCACGCCGGTCAGCCGCCCTTCTCCCCGACCCGGCCTGCAGGGCTGCATCAAAGAGGGATGATCACCATGACCGGCTGTTTTCACTGTGGTGAACCGGTTCCCACTGGCAGTAACTTTACTCTCGAGATCAAAGGCATCGTTCAGCCGATGTGCTGCCCTGGCTGCCAGGCCGTGGCACAGACCATTCTCGAATGCGGCCTCGCCAGTTATTACGAACACCGCACCGCTCCCGGCATCAAGGGGGAGCTGGTGCCCGAAGAGCTCGCCGCCCTCACCCACTACGATCTGGCGGAGGTGCAGCAGGAGTTCGTCACCGACACCGGTACGGGTCGCGAAACTACGCGCGAGATCCAGCTGACGGTGGAAGGCTTGACCTGCGCCGCCTGTGCCTGGCTCATCGAGCGGCACCTGATGACCCTGCGCGGTCTGCGTTACATCAACGTCAATACCACCACCCATCGCGCCCGCATCAAGTGGGATCCGGCCCAGCTCTCTTTGAGCGACATTCTCAAGGGCTTTGCCAGGGTCGGCTATCGCGCCTATCCCTTCCAGACTCATCAGCAGGAAGCGCTCTACGCCAAAGAGGTGCGCAGCTACATGTTCCGCATGGCGCTGGCCGGGCTTGGCTCCATGCAGGTGATGATGTGCGCCGTGGCACTCTACATGGACCTCTTCATCAGCGTGGAAGAGGAGTTCATGATCTACTTCAAGTGGATAAGCCTTCTGCTCTCCACCCCCATCATGATCTACTCGGCCCAGCCTTTTTACGTGGGGGCATGGCGCAGCCTGAAGCAGGGGCACCTCTCCATGGATGTCTCGGTGTCGCTGGCACTGATCGGCGCCTTCGTCGCCTCCATCTGGGCCACGGTCTTCAACACGGGTGAGGTCTATTACGACTCCATCACCATGTTCGTCTTCTTCCTGCTGTTGGGCCGTCTGCTGGAACTGCGAGCGAGGCGCAAGGCGTCGGAATCGAGCTCCAACCTGGCGCGCCTGGTGCCCATCATGGCGACTCGCATCGATGATGACGGCGAACACGAGGTGGCCGCCAAGACGCTGCGAGTCGGAGACAGGGTGCGGGTACTCGCGGGGGCCACTCTGCCAGCCGACGGCATCGTCACCCTGGGCCAGGCCAGCCTCAACGAATCCATGCTGACTGGCGAACAGTTGCCCCTGCTCAAACAGGCCGGGGATCCCGTCTATGCAGGCACCATCAACACCGATGCCCCCCTGGAGATCCGGGTCAGCCATTCCATTGAAGAGTCGCGCCTGGCCCAGATCATGCGCCTGCAGGATCATGCTCTGGACGACAAGCCCGCCATCGCCCAACTGGCGGACGTGCTGTCGCGCCACTTTATCCTGGTGCTCCTGATCATTGCGGCTGCGGTCTGGACCTTCTGGCATTTTCATCAGCCCGAACGGGCCTTCTGGGTCACCCTGGCGGTGCTGGTGGCGACCTGTCCCTGCGCCCTCTCGCTGGCCACCCCGACCGCACTGACCTCGGCCACTGCCAACCTGACCCGCAGCGGCATCCTGCTGCGCCGCGGCCACGTGCTGGACATTCTGACCCGGGCCAACCGCATCGTGATGGACAAGACGGGAACCCTGACCACGGGCAACATCAGCCTGGTGAGCACCCAGCCCCTCGGCGAGCTCGACGCAGCCCGCTGCCTCGCCCTCGCCCAGGCCCTGGAGACCTACTCCGAGCACCCCATCGCCCGTGCGTTTCGAAGCAAACCACTGGCGGACGGGGTGCCGCTCACCGCCAGCGACGTCACCCCCGTCATCGGCCACGGCATGCAGGGGGTGATTGAGGGCAAGCATTACCGCATCGGCAGTGCACGCTGGCTAGAACTGGCGCAGGAAGAGAATGCCGTTCAAGGGCTGGCTATCTATCTGGCCGATGAACACGGACTGCTGGCCCGTTTCATCCTGGCCGACACGCTGCGCCCCGATGCCGGTGCACTGATCCAGGCCTTCAGGGAGGCAGGCCTGCAAACCACCATTCTCACCGGCGACGGTTCGGACCAGGCGGACATGCTGGCCCGCGAGCTGGGGGTCGATGAGCTGGTAAAAGGGGTCACCCCGGACGGCAAGCTGGCCTATCTCAAGGCCCGGGAAGCGGCCGGGGATATCAGCATCATGGTGGGAGATGGCATCAACGACGCCCCTGTGCTGGCCGGCGCCCACGCGTCCTTTGCCATGGCGGGGGGCACGGATCTGGCCAAAAACAGTGCCGACGCCATCCTGCTGGCCGACGATCTCTCCCGTCTGCTGGCCGCCCGGGCCCTGGCCCTGCGCACTCGCAAGATCATCAAGGAGAACTTTGCCTGGTCCATCGGCTACAACCTGCTGGTGCTGCCGCTGGCGGCCAGTGGCTGGCTCCCCCCTTATCTGGCGGCGGCAGGCATGTCCCTGAGCTCCCTCATCGTGGTCACCAACTCCATGCGGCTCAACCGGTGAGCAGCCGTCTGGCATCCTCCCGGGTGGCGGCACCTCTTGCCTCGCCGGGTTATCATCCCCCTTTCACCACAGGGTCCGCGCCATGAACATCATCTTCGTCCTCATCCCCATCGCCATCCTGTTCGTTGTCATTGCAGGAGCCGTCTTCTTCTGGGCCATCCGCTCCGAGCAGTTCGAGGATCTCGACAGGCAGGGCTCCAACATTCTGTTTGACGAGGAGCAGCGCCCCTTGCCCCCCCGTGAACAACACCCAGAAGAGGAAAACAGTCCCCATGACCAGCAGCCTTGACCTCATGGGCGCCCTGCTGGTCGGGCTTGCCGGTGCCGGCCACTGCATCGGCATGTGCGGCGGCGTGTCTGCAGCGCTCTCCATGGCCATACCTGCCGAGAAGCAGCATTTTTGGGGCAGGCTCGGTTATCTGCTCAACTACAACCTGGGGCGCATCCTGAGCTATGTGCTGGCGGGCGCGCTGGTGGGCGGCTTGCTCGCCACCACCACGGAGATAGGCGCCGGCAAACACGCCCTGGCAGGGCTTCGCCTCATCGCCGCCCTGCTCATGATAGCGCTCGGCCTCTACTTGGCTGGCTGGTGGCATGGCGTCTTGCTGCTCGAGCGCATCGGTGCGAAGTTCTGGCCTCTCATCAAGCCGCTGGCAGGCAGGTTTCTCCCGTTTACATCAGCCTGGCAGGCCCTCCCCTTTGGCATGGTCTGGGGCTGGCTCCCTTGCGGCCTCGTCTACTCCATGCTGACCTGGAGCGCTGCCGCAGGCTCCGCGAGTGGCGGGGCACTCATCATGCTCTTTTTCGGCCTCGGCACGCTGCCGACCCTGTTTGCGCTGGGGGGGCTGGCAGACCGATTGCGCTACTGGCTCACCCTGCGCAGCCTGCGCCTTGGGGGCGCCTTGCTGCTTATTGCCTACGGGATCCACACCCTCTGGATAGGGATGGCGTCCTTTTGAAACCCTATCCAAAACGGATGAGATGGTGGTAAACTTGTTTGATATAAATCAATTATTCATTTGAGCCTATGATCCCGGACAAGAAACCTGGCAGACGTATTCAGAGCGGTGGCTGTGCAATTCATTGCCAGGATTGCAGCATCAGCCAGCTCTGCATCCCCTTCACCCTGAACGACAACGAGCTCGATCAGCTCGACAGCATTATCGAGCGCAAAAAGCCGATCCAGAAGGGTGAAGAGTTGTTCAAGGCCGGCGATGAGCTCAAGTCGCTCTATGCCATCCGTTCCGGGACCATCAAGTCATACACCATCACCGAACAGGGTGACGAACAGATCACCGCCTTCCACCTCGCCGGTGATCTGGTCGGTTTCGACGCCATCCACAAGCAGGCCCACCCCTCCTTCGCCCAGGCGCTGGAAACCGCCATGGTGTGCGAGATCCCATTCGATGTGCTCGACGACCTCTCAGGCAAGATGCCCAAGCTGCGCCAGCAGATCATGCGGCTGATGAGCAACGAGATCATGGGCGACCAGGAGATGATACTGCTGCTCTCCAAAAAGAACGCCGAAGAGCGCCTCGCTGCCTTCCTGCACAATCTCTCGGTTCGTTTCTCCGAACGCGGCTTCTCCGCCAAGGAGTTCCGCCTCTCCATGACCCGTGGGGACATCGGCAACTACCTCGGTCTCACCGTCGAGACCATCAGCCGCCTGCTGGGCCGTTTCCAGAAATCCGGTCTCATCAGCGTCAAAGGCAAATACATTACTGTACTGGACAACGTTGCCTTGGGCGTCATGGCCGGAGCCACTCGTCCTCCCTGCGGTTAATCCCCGTTTATTCCCTTTTTTGCCGGATCGGATCACCCTGAAATTTGATCCGGCACACCTTCCCGTCTCCCCCCTTGGACTAAGCTGTAATAGCTAAAGAGTTGCCATCATTGGCCTTTTTGCCAAGGAGGAGAACATGGTCAAGTACCGAAACATTCTGGTGGTGATCAATCCCGAGGAGGAGCGCCAGATCGCGCTCGAGCGCGCGGTCAAGGTCGCCGAGCTGGATGAGGGCGCCCAGCTGACCCTGCTCCTGACGATTTACGACTTCTCTTACGAGATGACCGCCATGCTCTCGGCAGACGAGCGGGAAGAGATGCGCCATGGTGTCATCGCCCAGCGTCGGGAGTGGCTCGACGAGATCCTCACTCCCTATCGGGCCAGAGGGCTGGAATGCGAAGTGAAAGTGCTCTGGCACAACCGTCCCTTCGAGTGCGTCATTCAGGAAGTGCTGGAACAGCGTCACGATCTGGTCGTCAAGGCGACTCACAAGCACTCCTTCCTGCAAACCTTCATCTTCACCCCCACCGACTGGCACCTGCTGCGCAAATGCCCCTGTCCGGTTCTGCTGGTAAAAGAAGGGCACTGGCAACGGGGGGGCAACCTGATTGCCGCCATCAACTGCTCGAGCGATGACAAGGAGCAGAAGGTGCTCAACGAGCGGATCACCCGCGAGGGGATCGCCATCGCCGAGCTGCTTGGTGCCAGTCTCTATCTGGTCAACACCTACCCGGGCACCCCGGTCAATGTCGCCATCGAACTGCCAGAGTTCGATCCCAACGCCTACAACGATGCCATTCGCAAACACCATGAAGATCTGCTGCGGGAGCATGCCGATCAGTTCGGCATCAACCACATGTGGACCAAGGTGGCGGAAGGCTTGCCGGAGGAGGTGCTGCCGGACATGGCGGACGATCTGAATGCCACCCTGATGATCATGGGATGCGTCGGCCGTACCGGCCTCTCTGCCGCCCTGCTTGGCAACACCGCCGAGCACGTGGTGGACAGGCTCAACTGCGACATTCTCATCCTCAAACCCGACGATTACAGCTGCCCTGTGGATGACAGGCGTCATCCTGCATAAGCGTTTCTTGCCCTCCCCCGGGACATGGCTATAATAAGCCGCTTATTTTTGTCCCGGGTTTGAGGCCATGCTAGAAGAGCTTAACGCCAAAGAGAAATACAGTTTCAACAAGCTGCAGAAACGCCTGCGGCGCAACGTGGGCCAGGCCATCGCCGACTTCAACATGATTGAAGAGGGTGACAAGATCATGGTCTGCCTGTCTGGCGGCAAGGACAGCTTTGCCATGCTCGACATCCTGATGAGCCTGAAGGCCAGCGCCCCCATCCATTTCGATCTGGTGGCCGTCAACCTGGATCAGAAGCAACCCGGCTTCCCCGAGCACGTGCTGCCCGAATACCTGAGCACCCTCGGCATCGACTTCAAGATCGTGGAAGAAGATACCTACTCCATCGTCAAGGAGAAGGTTCCGGAGGGCAAGACCACCTGCGCGCTCTGCTCCCGCCTGCGCCGCGGCATTCTGTATCGCACCGCCCAGGAGCTGGGTTGCACCAAGATCGCCCTTGGCCATCACCGTGACGACATCCTCGAGACTCTGTTCCTCAACATGTTCTACGGTGGCAAGCTCAAATCCATGCCCCCCAAGCTGGTGAGCGACGATGGCAAGAACGTGGTGATCCGCCCCCTGGCCTACTGCAAGGAGAAAGATCTGGTGCGCTATGCCGAGGTCAAGGCCTTCCCCATCATCCCCTGCAACCTGTGCGGCTCCCAGGAGAACCTGCAGCGCCAGGCCATCAAACAGATGATGCAGGAGTGGGATCGCCGCTTCCCGGGTCGTCTCGAAACCATGTTCACCGCCATTCAGGACGTGATCCCAAGCCACCTGCTCGATCACCAGCTGTTTGACTTCAAGAGCATCAACCGCGACTCCGGCATCATCGACGGTGGCGACAAGGCATTTGATCCGCCCGAGCTGCCCAAGGCGCCGCTGCTGGACATCGACGAGATGGACATGCTGGACGTGATTGAGGTGCGCTAAGCCCCGTCACCCACAAAAAAGGAGCGCCAGGCGCTCCTTTTTTCATTCTGGCAATCTGCGGACTCGGGTCGCTACCCCTTGTGCAGCCAGGGGGTCAGACGCAGGATCTCCCCTTGCAGTTGCAGCTTGCCCTGGGCAAACCCCTTCAGCTGCGCATTGCTGAGCAGCAGTTGCCCCTGCTGCCAGGAGACGGCCTCCTGACGGGCACCCTCCACAAGGTAGGCTGTGCCTGCGGGCGCCACCATGGAGATCCGCACCCCTTCCATCTTGGGCAGGAAATACTGGCCGACCATGCCGGCCATCTTGTCGAGCAATCGCTGCATCTGCTGCTGGCGCGAGACAAGCTCGGCCAGCGGCACCTCGGGTGTGGCGGGGGCGTCGGCCATCACCTGTACCGACAGATCGCAGGCGGCATGGGCCTCGGTGAGCCCCACCACCACGATCGCCTTGTCGAGGTTGAGATCTTCGTCATAGGGCAGACGCAGTTCGCCATCCACCGTGACCCCGGCGGGCACATCCCTGTCCGGGGTCGAGACCCGGGCCGAGGTGAGCCCGCAGCGCCGACCGTTCTGTTGACTGGCCAGATAAAAGCCCAGTCTGGCGTGG
The DNA here is from genome assembly GCF_040908425.1 of Aeromonas sp. R2-1. Classification (NCBI taxonomy): domain Bacteria; kingdom Pseudomonadati; phylum Pseudomonadota; class Gammaproteobacteria; order Aeromonadales; family Aeromonadaceae; genus Aeromonas; species Aeromonas sp. R2-1. Next base: position 117,113 of record NZ_JBFODR010000021.1, on the reverse strand, counting down.
CCGAACTCCCCCTTGGCGAAGGTCTTCATCTGGCTGTAGAAGGTGCCGTAGTCGAGTTCAAGGGACGGCTCAGCCTGTCCCAGCATGGGTACCAGCAGGAGCGCCGCCATCCCGTATCGCTTGTTCATATGCCATCCTTTTGCATCACGCTCCGGGCGGGTCGACACCGGCTGACCCCCTGGTATCCCGTTATGCGTTGAAATGATCCGGGCCCTGCCCGCCGTTGCCACTGGCAACCTCGGTCACTTCGACTGCCACCCCACACAGATCCCGGTAGAGAATGCCCTTGCAGTTGAAGTAGAGCGGCGCCACCCAGATAAGTCCCAGCCCCATGGGGATGAGCGCCAGGAAGAAGAGTGCCAGCATGACCCCATGCAGCAGCACTATGCTGGGCCAGCCCCGGGCAAAGAGCTTGAGGGAGACCAGAATGGCCTGAGCCGGGGAAAGACCGCGCTCCAGCACCAGAGGTACGGTAAACACCAGCCCCATGCCCACCAGGGCGGAAGGGATGAAGGCCAGCATCACAGGCACGCCCAGCAGCTCGAACAGGGGTCCAAACAGGCTGGTGATGAGGCTGCCGAGCAGACTCAGGCTGCCCAGGCGCAGGAAGTGGCGGAAGAAGTCGAATACCTGGCTCGGCCGGGCGCGCACCCCCACCGACTGCTGCAACCCCAGCATGTCGAGGGAGGAGGTCATGGGTGACATGATCACCGTGACCAGCAGGCTCAGGATCAGGGCCATATCCATATCCCCTCCTTCACGGGCGACATAGGGCGTCAGCAAGGTATTGCTCAGCAGGATCCAGATTGCCATGACCCCGGCGATGGCCAGCGCCAATCCGAAACCGGTGCGACGAGTCTGTTGCCACCCCTCTTTCAACACCCCTTGCAGGTCCAGACGATATCCCTGGCTGAGGGACTGTTCGAGGGTTCCACCGATCCGCATTCTATTACTCAATTGACTGTCCAACATTCACTGACGACTGATCCAAGGTGGCACATTATAGCGGTTTGAACCGGCATGCGTAGCCGTTTTTCCTGTTATCTTCCGTTCAGAAAGCCATTGATACCAAAGGCCTTGCAGCCCTTCTTGATGAGGTTCCCCTCACCCTTGGCCCCTCTGTCCAACGGGGGTAGGATGATGGCGCGCGCTGGCGAACGAGATGTCCACTGGCTCTTCTCTCTCACACAAGGAAAACGGTCATGTCCGAACTGACGCTCTATCTTGCCCCGGGTACCTGTGCCATGGCGGTGCGCATCGCTCTGGTGGAGGCCGGTGCACCTCACCTTGTCAAGCGCCTGGATCTGGCCGCTGGTGAACAGCGCAGCCCCTACTACCTCGCCATCAATCCCAAGGGGCGAGTCCCGGCACTGGTGACGGAGCATGGCGTGCTGACCGAAACACCGGCTCTGCTGCTCTACGTGGCCCAGCGTTTTCCTAACGCCGGGCTGGCCCCATTGGATGACCCCTTCCTCCTGGCCAGGATGCAGGAGGTACACAGTTTCCTCGTCTCCACCGTCCATGTCGCCCATGCCCATGGACGCCGTCCCGGCCGCTGGGCCGACGATGAACAGGCCATGGCTGCCATGCAGGCCAAGATGCCCCAGAACATGCGCGATGGCTTTGACCAGATTGAGCGCCACTATCTGGCCGGCCCCTGGGTACTGGGGGAGCGCTTCAGCCTGGCCGACATCTACCTCTTCGTGATTGCAGGCTGGCTCGAGAGCGACGGGGTTGCCATCAGCGAGTTTCCCAAGGTGGCGGATCACTATCAGCGCATGCTGGCCCGCCCCGCAGTCCAGGCGGCGCTCGCCCTCTGATCTCCTCGCGCCGGGTACGCCTTTTTGTACGGGCAACATCCAGCGACGCCTCTCAGACGGGTGCTCTTCTGGCACCCGTTTCTTCTGAAATTGCCCTGTCACTGAGATCGTTTTCACATTTTCGTCATCACTACCTAGACCCGTTAACGGTTAACACCTATCTTTCGCCCTAATGACGCAACCGGTTGCGTAACCGATTGCCCAACTCAATATCCATATGCGGTCCCAGGCCGCCGAGGTGCTGTATGAAACGAGGCAAGCTGCTCAATGCTCCCTTAAGCGCGCTGGTCGCGCAGATGGGCCACACCGACGAGATCACCGTCTGCGACGCTGGCCTGCCCATTCCAGCAGGCCCCGAGCGCATCGATCTGGCGCTGATGGCGGGCACCCCCAGCCTTGAAACCGTACTGACCGCCTTGCTCACCGATCTGGTGGTGGAGAAGGTGATCATGGCAACAGAGATCAAGCAGATCAGTCCCGCCGCCCATCAGGCGCTGGTGGATCAGCTGGAGGCGCACGCCGCGGCTCAAGGCAAGCCCATCACCATCGAGTACTGCCTGCACGAAGCGTTCAAGGCTCGCTCCCGCCAGAGCAAGGCAATCGTGCGCAGCGGCGAGGTGACTCCCTACGCCAACCTGATCCTCTGCGCCGGTGTGGCGTTCTGAATTCTTCAAAGAAGGCCTCTTCAAGGAAGCTGCAAATGAGCACAACCTCCCCCCTCTCACCCATTCTGGAGCTGACCGGGATCGTCAAGACCTTCCCCGGGGTACGCGCCCTCGACGAAGCGGGTCTTCGGGTCTATCCGGGCCAGGTGATGGCCCTGCTCGGCGAAAATGGCGCCGGCAAATCGACCCTGATGAAGGTACTGACCGGCATCTACCAGGCCGATACGGGCTACATCAGCTATCGCGGCCAGCCGGTTCACTTCAAGGGCCCCCGCGACTCCCAGGATCAGGGGATCAGCATCATCCATCAGGAGCTGAACCTGCTGCCGGAATTGTCGATTGCCGCCAACATCTTCCTCGGCCGCGAGCCCCGTACCCGTTTTGGCAGCATCGACCACAAGCAACTGCGCGAACGAGCAAGCACCCTGCTGGCACGGCTTGGCGTCAAACACGGCCCGGATACCCGACTCGGAAGTCTCTCCATCGGTGAACAGCAGATGGTGGAGATAGCCAAGGCGCTGTCGTTCGATGCCAGCGTCATCATCATGGACGAGCCCACCGATGCCCTCACCGACACCGAGACCGAGCAGCTCTTCACCGTCATTCGTGAACTGCGCGAGCAGGGCTGCGGCATCGTCTACATCTCCCATCGCTTGAAGGAGATCTTCGAAATCTGCGATCGGGTCACCGTGCTGCGCGATGGCAAGTGGATCGGCGAGCAGGCGGTGAGCGATCTCGATGAAGACAGGATCATCGAGATGATGGTGGGTCGCCGGCTGGAAGAGCAGTACCCGCGCCTCGCCCGCGAGCTCGGCCCGGTCAGCCTGCAGGTGAAGGATCTGGCCGGCCCCGGCGTGCGCGGGGTGAGCTTCTCCCTGCGTCAGGGGGAAATTCTGGGCTTTAGCGGCCTGATGGGCTCCGGCCGCACCGAGCTGATGAAGCTCATCTACGGTGCCAGCCCCATCAGCGCTGGCCAAGTGACGGTGGATGGCCACGCCCTGGTCCCCAAGAGCCCGGCCGATGGTCTGGCCGCCGGCATCGCCTATATCTCCGAGGATCGCAAGGGCGACGGCCTGGTGCTGGAGCTGTCGGTGCGCGAAAACATGAGCCTGTGCGCCCTCGGCGAGTTCATCCGTGGCGGCAAGATTGACGGCAAGGCCGAGCGCCAGGCGGTAGGGGACTATGTGCGTCTGTTCAACATCAAGACCCCGAGTCAGGATCAGCTAATCAAGCTCCTCTCCGGCGGCAACCAGCAGAAGGTGGCCATCGCCAAGGGGCTGCTGACCCGGCCCAAGGTGCTGATCCTGGATGAGCCGACCCGCGGCGTCGATGTCGGCGCCAAGAAGGAGATCTATCAGCTCATCAACCAGTTCAAGAAGGAGGGGATGAGCATCATCCTGGTCTCCTCCGAAATGCCGGAAGTGCTCGGCATGAGTGATCGCATCCTGGTGATGCACGAAGGGCGCATCAGCGCAGAATTCAACACCCGCGATGCCAATCAGGAGAAGCTGATGGCAGCGGCAGTCGGTAAACAGTGGCAAGCAGAGCAAGAGGCAGCACAATGACAACCCAAACCCTTTCCCGCCGCGGCGTCATGAGCAAGGCCTGGTGGATCGAGAACAAGTCCCTGGTCGCGCTGCTGGTGCTGATCGGCGTGGTCTCCTTCCTGAGCCCCAACTTCTTCACCGCCGACAACCTGCTCAACATCCTGCGCCAGACATCGGTCAACGCCATCATGGCGGTCGGCATGACGCTGGTCATCCTCACCGCCGGCATCGATCTGTCGGTCGGCTCGGTACTGGCCCTGTGCGGCGCCCTGGCCGCCACCATGGTGGCCATGGAGCTGCCCATCGGCCTGGTGATCCCCCTCACCCTGGGGGCCGGCGCCCTGCTTGGCAGCATCAGCGGCCTCATCATCGCCAAGGGCAAGGTACAGGCGTTCATCGCCACCCTGGTCACCATGACCGCCCTGCGCGGCGTCACCATGGTCTACACCGAGGGACGCCCCATTTCCACCGGCTTCAGTGACGGCGCCGATCACTTCGCCTGGCTCGGGACCGGCTACCTGCTGGGCCTGCCGGTGCCCATCTGGCTGATGGCCATCGTCTTCCTGCTGGCCTGGTACCTGCTCAACCACACTCGCCTGGGCCGCTACATCTATGCCCTCGGCGGCAACGAATCGGCCACCCGCCTCTCCGGTATCAATGTGGATCGGGTCAAGCTCGCGGTGTATGGTCTGTGCGGCATGCTGTCGGCACTGGCCGGGCTCATCGTCACATCCCGCCTCTCCTCCGCCCAGCCCACCGCCGGCATGGGGTACGAGCTGGATGCCATCGCCGCCGTGGTGCTGGGGGGCACCAGCCTGATGGGGGGCAAGGGCCGTATCATGGGTACCCTGATCGGTGCCCTCATCATCGGCTTCCTCAACAATGCCCTCAACCTGCTCGACGTCAGCTCCTATTACCAGATGATCGCCAAGGCCAGCGTGATTTTGCTTGCCGTGATGATCGATAACAAAAGCAACCGTTAACAAGCCACGCCACACACAAGGAATGAAATGATGAAAAAGCTCAATACCCTGCTCGCTGCCGCCATCATGACCGTGCTGGGCACCGCCCAGGCCGCGGATCACACCCTGGCGATGGTGGTCTCCACCCTCAACAACCCCTTCTTCGTCACCATGAAGGAGGGCGCCGAAGCCAAGGCCAAGGAGCTTGGCTACGAGCTGGTGGTGCTGGACTCCCAGAACGACCCGGCCAAGGAGCTCTCCAACGTGGAAGATCTCACCGTGCGCAAGGTCAACGCCATCCTGATCAACCCGACCGACTCCGAAGCGGTGGGCAACGCCATTCGCCTGGCCAACAAGGCGAACATTCCGGTGCTGACCCTGGACCGCGGCGCAGCCCAGGGTGACGTCAAGGCCCACATCGCCTCCGACAACGTGGCCGGTGGCAAGCTGGCTGGCGACTTCATCGCCGAGAAGCTGGGCAGCGGTGCCAAAGTGCTCCAGCTGGAAGGGATCGCAGGTACCTCCGCCGCCCGTGATCGCGGCGAAGGCTTCGCCCTGGCGGTCACCGCCAACAAACTGCAGGTGCTGGCCTCCCAGCCCGCCGACTTTGATCGCACCAAGGGCCTGAACGTCATGGAGAACCTGCTGGCCGCCCATCCGACCGTGCAGGCGGTGTTCGCCCAGAACGACGAGATGGCGCTGGGTGCCATCCGCGCCGTGCAGGCCGCCGGCAAAGAGGTGATGATCGTGGGCTTTGACGGCACCGACGATGGCAAAGCCGCCGTGGCCAAGGGTAAACTGGCCGCCACCGTGGCCCAGCAGCCCGCCCTCATCGGCGCCATCGGCGTGGAAACCGCCGACAAGGTGCTCAAGGGTCAACCGGTGGAAAAATCCATCCCGGTACCGCTGCAAATCGTCAACAAGTAAGGTGACGGGGGGAGGTTCGCCTCCCCTCTCTTTTTCCGCCAGTGCTACCTGGTCTGGGCCCACCCAGACCAGGATGTACTCAACCAAGGGTGATAGGAATGAATCGTCTCGTAGTCCTCGGCAGCGTGAATGCGGATCATGTGCTGCGCGTCCCCCACTTTCCCCGCCCCGGTGAAACTCTGACCGGCCACAGCTATCAGGTCGTTCCCGGCGGCAAGGGTGCCAATCAGGCGGTGGCCGCCGCCCGCCTCGGCGCCCCTGTCTCCTTCATCGCCCGCATCGGTGATGATGCCATCGGCCACCAGATGAAAACCGGGTTTGCCAACGACGGCATCGATGTCAGCGCCGTCGAACTCGACCCCAGGCTCCCCACCGGCATCGCCATCATCTATGTGAGCGACGAGGGGGAGAACAGCATCGGCATCTCCGCCGAAGCCAACGGCGCCCTCACCCCGGCCGTAGTGCAAGGTCACGAGGCGATGATCGCCGCCGCCCACACCCTGCTGCTGCAACTGGAAGTGCCACTCGAGAGCGTGCAGGAAGCGGCCCGTCTGGCTCGTGCCCACGGCACCCGGGTGGTACTCAACCCCGCCCCCGCGCGCCCGCTCTCAAGGGATCTGCTGGCGCTGGTGGACCTCATCACCCCCAACCAGACCGAGGCCGAGCTGCTGACCGGCATCAAGGTGACGGACGAAGCGAGCGCCCGTGAGGCTGCCGCCCGCTTCCACCAGATGGGCATCGATGAGGTGATGATCACCCTGGGGTCTCAAGGGGTCTATTGCAGCAAGGGGCAGCAACAGGCGCTCATGCCGGGTTTTCGGGTCAAGGCGGTGGATACCACGGCGGCCGGGGATACCTTCAACGGCGCCTTCCTGGCGGCCGAGCTCGCCGGCGCCGACTTTGACGCTGCCGTACGCTTTGCCCACGGGGCGGCGGCACTCTCCGTCACCCGGTTTGGTGCCCAGAGCTCCATTCCGAGCAAGCAGGAGGTCGATACCTTCCTCCTTGAACAGACTGCGCAGGGGCACTGATGGCCAATATCAAGGAGGTGGCTGCGCTGGCGGGGGTGTCGACCACCACTGTCTCCCACGTCATCAACGAGACCCGCTTCGTGGCCGAAGAGACCCGGGAGCGGGTCTTCGCCGCCATGCGCGATCTCAACTATGCCCCGAGCCTGGTGGCCCGCAGCCTCAAGGTAAAGGAGACCAACAGCATCGGCATGCTGGTCACCACCTCCAGCAACCCCTTCTTCGCCGAGGTGGTGCGCGGGGTGGAGCGCTACTGCTTCGAGCAGGGTTACAACCTGATGCTGGGCAACACCGAAGGACAGGCCGAGACCGCGCTCTCCTACCTCAAGATGATGCTCAGGAAACGGGTCGACGGCCTGCTCATCATGTGCAGTGAAGGGCAGCAGGAGGTGTTCAACCAGCTCGACTGGCTCAAGAGCCTGCCGGTCGTGGTGATGGACTGGGGCATGGAGAACGGCGAGGTGGATCTCATCACCGACAACTCCCATCGTGGCGGCTACCTGGCAACCCGCCATCTGCTGGGGCTGGGTCACACTGCCATCGGTTGCATCACGGGCCCCCACAGCCGCGCCCCGGCCAACCAGCGCCAGGCGGGTTTCGAGCAGGCGATGCAGGAGGCCGGGCTCACCGTCAATCCGGGCTGGATCCAGGAGGGAGACTTTGACTGCGCCAGCGGCGCCGCCGCCATGACCCGCCTGCTGGCACTGCCAGAGCGTCCCACCGCGCTGTTTGTCTGCAACGACATGATGGCCATGGGGGTCATCAGTGCCGCCCATCAGGCGGGGCTGGTGATCCCCCGCGATCTCTCCATCGTCGGCTATGACAACGTGGCGCTGGCCCAGTTCATGTCCCCCCCGCTCACCACGGTCAATCAACCGAAAGAGGAGCTGGGCCGCCTCGCCGTCACCCGGCTGCTGGCGCGCATCAACGGCGAGCCTATCGCAAACCGCATGATCACCGTGGATCCGGACCTGGTGATCAGACACTCCTGCGCTCCCTTTTTCTCACCGAACAGCAAACCAGTTTAAGTGCCAGCAAGCAGCAGAAGGGCGGCCATGAGCCGCCCTTCTGTATATTGTCTCCTTGGCATCGGCCCCGATACTGCACAAGCCACCACTCAACTCAGCTTGAGATCATCCTCTTGCTGCGCCTCTCCCCGGGGAGCCAGGCGCAGCAGCCCCAGCGCCGTTGCCAACGGCTGGAGCAACGCCTCGTACCCGGAGGGTGCTGGCAGCCAGTAGCGAATTGGCCAGCCCGCCTGCAGCAGTTCGGGGGCGCTGCTGCCAAGCTCGCTCAGTGCCAGCATGCAGCCACACTCGCGCACCTTCTCAAGCAGGGTGGCATCCGGTATCAGCGCAGGCAATGCCAGGATCAGCCTCCCCTGTGGCAAGGGGGGCAGGCTCGCCAGCAGAGGGGCCAGCTGGGCAGGCTGATGAAGCATCACCAGCAAGGTGCCACTGCATGGCTCTTCTGTCAGCCATCGCGCCATCACGGGCCCAAGGACACCACGCTCCTGCATCCAGCCCACGTCACAGGGCTGCTGGCTCACCCGCCAGCGCAGGCTGACCGCCGTCACCGGCACGCCCTGCTCGTCTCTCATCGGCTCGCAGAAGGTCTCCAGGGGTGAAGGGGCGGCCCCCGCCAGCCATTCCCGCAGTTGGTGCAACTGCCGCTGGGCCATGTGGAGGTCAGCCTTCATCGCACTCTGATACCACACCAGGGTGGTCCCCTCACGCTTGGCCTCGTTCAATGCCAATATGGCCTGCTCCAATAGCTCATCGGCATCCTCGCCACCCTCGCACCTGGCCACTCCGAAGCGACACGCCAGATCAAAGCTGCTTTCCCGGGTCACGAACTCAAACTGCAACAGGCTCACCATGGCCGCCATGCGGGCATCGAGATCTCCCTCTTCGTCGTCCAGCACCACGGCGAACTCATCGCCCCCCAACCGGTACGCACGGCCGGGGCATGCCTGACGCAACCGGGCCGCAACGGCCTGCAACAGGCGATCACCAACCTGGTATCGAGCAGATCATTGACCTGCTTGAACCGCTTCAGATCCAGCACCGCCAGCGCCTGGACCCGATCTTGCAGCAGGGATTGCCTGAGCTGCCCCTGCAAGGCCCGACGGTTGCCAAGCCGGGTCATGGGATCGAGCAGGGAGAGGCGACGATTCTGCAGATTGGTTCGAATGAGGGCAAAGACCAGCACACAGCCCATCACCAGCAGGATCAACTGCCAGATCTGGATCCAGAACAGGCTCTGGCGCAACTGGTTGAGGGAGGCTTCCCGCTCCTGGCCGGAAAGGATCTGATCCCCAATCTGCTCCACCTGATGGATCAAACCGGTCAGCCGGACGAGGGCAAGATCGAGGGCTTTCCCCCTCTTCAGCTCCCCGGACTGCATCTGAGGATCCAGCGCCTTGAGTTCGTCAAAGAGCCGTTCAAGCACCTCCCCCAACCCATGCCTCGCCCGCGCATCGGCGGTCTCGGTGCTGATCAGGAACACATCCAGCCGGTTCCACAGCAGGTCGTAATCCAGGCTCAGGGCCGCCATGTCGAGCGCCCCGGCACGGTAGAGGCGCACATCATAGAGAAATCGCTGGGACTCCTGCATTACCTGGCTGATGTTCCAGTGGGTGTTGCGGTAGAACATGTCAACGAGCTGCTCGTGCCGACTCTGCAGCAGCAGCCCCCAGAGGGACGAGAAGAGAAACAGCAGGGAAATGGCTGCAAGCAGCAGGTTATCTCGCTGTCGTCGCGTCACGGGACAACCTCGATGCGGATCACCTGCCAGACCATGTTGTTGTGGATGGCGGACACATCCATGTCGGGATGGGCCGAGAGGGGGACCAGCAGCCAGAGCGGCCCTTTATTGCGACGGGTGAGCGGTTTGTCATCCTGGTAACGCACCAGGGTCAGCGGCACCTTGGCAAACAGGGAGAGATCGACCCGCTGCTGGTAGCCATTGAGTGCGGCGACATCGATGGCGCTGGCACTATCCACCTGCTGCGCCGCCAGCACGCTCTTCAGGGTCGGGCCACGATAGCGGTGAGTGCCGAGGGTCCAGGGCGTCGCCGTCTCGAACTCCACTTGTGGCAAGGCGGCCAACGCCGCCTCATCCAGGGTGATTTCCCGCTTGTCCGGCAGGATCAGTTGCAATAGCGAAGAGGAGGAAGCCTGGGTGCCGAACGAGAAAAACACCAGCAGGAGAGAGGCCATCCCGCGCGTTGGAAAGTTCATGACATGTTGTGCCAGCTGCATCTTGAAGTTAGGAGCCAGTGTGGCGATTTCAGTGGGTCAATGCAACTGTGTGAAAAATCAATAATTAGGGGCCCCGCATCTCCATCCAGTTATGGCCCTCGACGGAGAGAGGCTGATGCACTCCGCAACTTTGCAGGAGTTCATCCACAAAAGCGGGCACCAGCAAGGAAGCCGGACCATAACGTTTTTCATCAAACTGGCTGCCCACTTCGCTCGGCTCCAGATTGAGCTCCACCGTATGGGCACCGTTCAGGCCGGCCTCATGGACGAATCCGGCAGCAGGGTAGACCGCCCCGGAGGTCCCGATGGAGATGAAGAGATCGCACTGGGCCAGGGCAGAGTAGATGCGGTCAAGCCCGAGGGGCATCTCCCCGAACCAGACCACATGGGGGCGCAGCGGGTGGGGAAACTGGCAACAGGAACACAGCTCTTCCTGATGGAGATCCCCGCGCCACTCGATCACCTGACCCGAGCCCGGGCAGCGGGCCTTGAGCAACTCGCCGTGCATGTGGATGAGGTTCTTGCTGCCGGCACTCTCGTGCAGGTTGTCGATGTTCTGGGTGACAAGGGTGACGCGCCCCGGCAGCAGGCGCTCCAGCCGGGCCAATGCATAGTGGGCCGGGTTGGGGTGGATCTCGGCGCGCTGCAACTGATGGCGCCGCGCATTGTAGAAACGTTGTACCAGTTCGGGATCCCGCGCATAGCCTTCAGGGGTGGCCACGTCCTCCACCCTGTGCTCTTCCCACAGGCCATCACAGGCCCGGAAGGTCTTGATACCGGATTCGGCCGAGATGCCGGCACCGGTGAGGATCACGATATGTTTGGCTGACTGCACCATGGTTGTTCTCCTCCAACGGGTAACAGGCTGACCTTAGCACAGGAGCAAGAGGCGGCCCATTCGCCCTTGGTCTTAGGCCGACGGGAGCACAAAGCTCGCCATGGGCGCGAGATCCAGCCTGGCAAAGACCATCTCCCGTCCTGTCACCAGGGTAAGTGGCAACCCGAGCCCCTTGAGCAGGGCCAGCATGGGGCGATTCTGGCCGAGCACTTCAGCCGTCCACTCCCGGATCCCCTCCCCGTATGCCAGTCGCGCAAGCGCCAGCAGGATGCGACGCCCGGCGCCGCGATGCTGAAAATGATCCGCGACGATGCAGGAGAACTCTGCCCTGTCCGGGTGCAGGCGCCGGCGCACGGACTGGGCCATGGCAAGCGGCGCCCCCTGCTCGTCGGTCAGCAGCAATCCTATCTGGGGTTCTCTGGGGTAGTCGAGAAAGAAGGCGAGCTGCTCGGTCGTCGCTGGTTGCTTGGCCCGCATGAAGCGCAAATAGACGCTCTGCTCGCTCAGGGCGTCATAGGCCGCGCTTATTCGCTTCGGGTCGCTGCCCGCCAGCTCCTGCAAGCGGCAAGTCAGCCCCCCCACCACCATCGTCATCGGCAGGGCTGCCCGTGAGACGGGAGCCGTCCAACCCGACATTCCCTGCCACAAGCGCGTCTCATTGAGCGGCCAGCAAAGATAGCGAGCCATTTACCAGCGCCCTGCCACGCCGCGATCCTGCCACTGGGCGGCATCGTGCAGGTTGAAGGGGTCGTCGAGGTAGAGCGCGATGCCAAGCTCCCGGGAGCGCTGGATGAAGCGGGCCAGCAAGGAGTCGGCAGCCATCGCCTCCAGTTCGGGCAGCAGGTGTTGCCCGAGCAGCAAGGATTGCAACGGCAGACGCTCGATGAGATCAAACGGCAGGTGCTGGGCATGATCGAGTAGCAGCGCGAGTCTGGCCCCCGCGAGGCTCGCCTGCAGCACCAGGGCGAAACGGTCCGCCTGGCTCAGCAGGTGATCCCGTCGATGGATGACCAGGGTGAGCTCGCCTGCTTCTCGTCCATGCTGCTCGAGCCAGAGCTTGAGCGGCTCCCAGTGAGGGGAAAGGCCGCTCAGGCTCAGCCAGATCGGCAGCGTGCAGGAGGCCGCATCTGTCAGCAGCCCAAGCTGTCCTCTCGCCTCTCCCTGCCAGCTACGCACGGTGCGCTTGAGCCCGCCCAGCCTGCGCTGACGCTGGGGGCCAAGATAGAGCATCTTGAGCAGACGCAGCAGATCGTCGCTTTGCAGCGGCTTGGCCAGGGCGGCCAGCACGTTGAAACCCGCATCGTGCAGGAGACGCCGGGCGCCGTCTATCAGGGTCTGATCATGAGCGGAGAGCAGGATGATGGGCAGACCGCTGTGGCGATACTGGGGATGGCTCATCAGCAGGCTGATGGCATCCTGCTCCGCCAGGCTGAGATCACAGATAAGCAATCTCACGCCCCCCTCTTCCAGCGCCTTGAGGCACCCTTCGCCATCCTGAACCCAGTGGCAGGGCAATCCCAGTCCCTGGATCTCCTGCTGAATACAGGCTCCCTGGAAGGGGTGATCTTCGAGCAGCAGGATCTGGCACTGGGCAAGCCAGGCACGCCACCCCTGCTCCCGTACCTGCAACCCCTCGAGCCAGGGATCGCTGAGGCGATAGATCCCCGCCCCGGGAGCCAACAGATGAGGCAGATAGTCGGCCCCCTGATGAGAGGCAGGATCAAACAGGGCGATGGCCCCGGCGGCAAACAGCCCTTCCCATTGCCAGCCGGCATCGGGTCGGGTGCGGTGCAGATTGGCATAGGCCGGCAGGCCCGCCCCCTTGACCGCCTGATGGGAGACAGCGTCCAGGGCATAGACGCTGACCGGGTAAAACGTTGGCTCCTGGCTGTCATCAGACTCCAGCAAGGCCATCAACTCTTCATCTGTGATGATCATGTCATGCTCTCTCGCCCAGTTGTCGGCAGACCTCTTCCACGCACTGCCTCAAGGCGGCTCCAAGGGGATGTCCGGGGGCCTCCTGCCAACGGTCGATCACCTCTACCAGGGGGGTAGCCCCCACCATTTTGGCGGCCCCCTTCATCTTGTGTAAAGCCGTATTGAGGGCCTTCTCGTCCCCTTGTGTGACACACCGCTCAATGTCGGCCAGATCCTGGTGAACCGATGCCAGATAGATGTCAACGAGGGCCGGGCTGAGGGACACGGGCAGGGAAAGGGCTGCCGTTGGCTGCGGTGCCTTCCCCCCGTCATGGGGGCCAAAGACGGTACGAAGCAGTACGGCCAGATCCCTGAGCAAGACGGGTTTGTCCAGATGACCCTGACAGCCGCATTCCGCCAGTCGCTGCGCCGCCTGCTCGCTGAGATCGGCGGTGATGACGTAGACGGGCAGATGCTGCCAGCGTTCATCGGCGTGCAATTGCCTGCAGAGCTCGGCGCCGTCCATCACTGGCATCTGCAGGTCCGTCAGCACCAGATCCACCGACTCCGATTGCAGGATCTCCAGTGCCAGACGGCCATTGGCCGCGCTCAATACCCGGGCACCCAGCTGACCCAGCTGCATGCTGATCAGCATTCTGTTCACTTCGTGATCTTCCACCAGCAACACCCGCCTGCCTGCCCCCGGCAGATCCGTGATCTCCTCGGCGCCACGGACGAGTCTGGGTTGCAGCAGGCTGACCACGGAGCCCGGGATCCAGGGTTCCCCCTGCCAGTACCAGGCGCGCAAGCCCCCATCGTCCTGCATGGCCCCAAGGCAAGGTGCAGCCGGGTCCTCGGCCACGCCAAACGCTGCGAGCCAGGCCCGCATATATTCAAGTTCCCCGGGCAACAGTTGCAGGGAGACCGTCTTGACGCGCGGTTGCCAGGGCGCCTTCTCCTGCGCATGCCTGAGGGGCAACGAGCAGAGGAAACGGCTGCCCCCGCGAGCCACAGGCTCGACCCGGATCTCGCCCCCCATCTGTTCCATCAGCTGGCGGCAGATGGCCAGCCCAAGCCCGGTCCCCTGGGCTCTGGGCTGGCCAGGCTCCTCCCCTTGCTCAAAGGGCTGGAACAACCGGGGCAACAGCTCGGCACTGATCCCGGGCCCCTCGTCATCCACCCCGCACAAAATCCACTCCCCTTGCCGCCGGGCCCAGAGCACCACCTCTCCCTGCTCGCTGAACTTGATGGCGTTGGAGAGCAGGTTGTGCAGCACCTGTTGCACCCGGTGGGGATCGAGTTCCATCAAGGCGGGCAGCGCCGGGTCGAGCGCCAGGCGCAGTTGCAGATGGCGGGATCGCGCCTTGGACCAGTGCACCGCCGCCACATGCTCGCACAGCTCCACCAGATCCGTGGGCTGCACGGAGAGGCGCAACTGACGCGTCTCGTTGCGGCTGAAGTCGAGCACGTCGTTGAGCAGTCCGAGCAGTTCATTGCCCGCCTGTCTGACATGGGCCAGAACCGAGGCCTGCTCTGCATTGAGTTCGGTCTGCTCGAGCCACTCCAACAGGCCGAGCATGGCGTTCATGGGGGTGCGGATCTCGTGGCTCACGGCGGCCAGGAAGCGCCCCTTGGCAAGCACGGCCTGCTGGGCCTGCTCGTGGGAAAGTTGCAGGGAGTGCTCCTGCTCCACCCTGGCCGTCACATCCTGCACCACCCCGTAGATCCGCCACCCCTCTCCCTGACGGCGCCCCCTGCCGGAAAATTGCAGCCAGCGGGTTCCCTTGGCGGGGTGCTGATAGCGCAGCAGATGGGAGAACGGTCGTCCGGCTTGCAGCATGGCCAGCATGGGGGCTCGCATCTCGCGCCTGTCCTGATGGGAGATGCGGGTCAGGGTCTCGTTGGGATTGACCCGGATCTGCTGGCTCGCCAGCCCCAGCAGCTCGTGACTGCCCCGGCTCACAAACTCCACCCGGGTGATGGCTCCCCCCAGCAGGGTGAATTGCAGCACCACACCGGGCACCGTATTGGTGAGGGCGCGCAGGCGCCGCTCTGCCTGACGCAGCAGGCGGGTACGCTCGCGCAGGGCGCTGATGTCGGAGAGGGCGATAAGATCCCCTGCCGGTGCCTGGGGCCCCAGTCGCAAGGGGATCTGGGCATAGGAGTAGACCTGCTCGTGCAGCGCCAGCTCCCCTTCGGCGCCCTGCAACTGAGGCGCGGGCAGCACCAGATCGGCGGCGTAGCGCGCCTCCATGCGCTTGGCCCGCTTGTTGCGCTTGATCACCTCCCCCTTGTCATTGCGCAAGAACACGGGAACGGGGAGCGCCTGGAAGAGAGACTCCCTGAACTTGCTTTCCAGCGCCAGCGCCTGCTCTACCTTGTGACGCTCGCGGGCCTCCTGGGCCAGTTGCTGGCGGGATCGCCAGACTGACCAGATCACCGCCATGCTGATCAGCAGTGCCAGCAACACGGAGCCAAGCCAGAAACCATAGCTGACCCCCTCCTGCTGGTTGACCACCAGGCGGCGCCAACGTTGCACCAGATCGTCCACCTGCCGATCATTGAGGGTCATCAGGCTCTGATCCAGCACCCCTGCCAGGCTGGTCTGTTCCGGCCGGATGGCAAAGCCGAGGCCGAAACGCTCCGTCAATTCGGTGATGGTCAGCTCGCTCAACTGGTTGTTTCTAAGGGGATATTGGAGCTGATACAACTCCGCAAGCATGGCCTGGGCATCCCCATGCCGCACCGCCGCCAATCCCTGCAGCAGGTTGTCGGTCACCTCCCACTCATGCTGGCCGAACCGGGCAAGCAGGCCGGGATCATAGAGCATTCTCGGGACCACCACCTTGCCACTGACGTCCGCGAGGGAGACAGGCCCCCTCTTGCTGCGACTGACCAGGGCATAGCGGCTGGTCGCCACCATCCTGGTGAAGTCGAACTCCTTGTTCAAGGCGGCGGACTCCATCAGTCCGACCATCATGGCGGCATCGCCACTGCGCAGCAATGCCAACGCCTCCTCCCGGCTGGCGGCGGGCACCAGCTCGAAGCGCAGTCCCGTCTGCCGACTCACTTCCCTCAAAACGTCCGCACTCCAGCCAATGAGCTCTCCCTGCTGGTTGACGCCGCTGTACGGCATGAAACCGGGATCCGCCACCATCTTGATGGTGTGGGCCTTACCGACCAGCCAGGCCTGCTCCTTGTCGGTAAAATGCAGGGGATTCACATCCTGCTCACCCTGAGGCAGATACTTGCCCAGATCCCGGTAGAGACTGCCCGGCGGCAAATAGCGGATGGCCGTATCCACCAGCTCCAGCAACTCGGGCTGGTTGCGCATCATCAGCCGGTAGCTGATGACCAGCTCGTCGCTGCGAAGACGGCGAAGACGCAGCCCTTCATCCGGGTACTCCCGCATCAGGTAGCGCAGTTGCAGATAATCACCGAGATAGGCGCTGCCCTTGCCGGCCACCAGGGCGCCATACCAGTTCTCGGCATCGGTCAGCAGTTGCTGGGATGAACCAGGATAGAGACGCTTCAGGGTCTCCTGGGCCTGCCAGATGGGTGACACCAGAAACTGCGCCTGATCGAGCTCACCCCGATAGAGGATGGCGGACTCCGCTTCCATCATGGCGCGGCTCAGGACGGTATCGCTCGAGTTCGACCGGGCAGGCCCGAAGTGAGGAATGAGATCGCAGCGCCCGTTCAGCAGATCCTGCGTCACAGCAACCCAGCTCGGCCGCTTCTCGACATGCACCGGTACCGGCAACAGCTCTGCCAACCGCGTCATGCGATCGATAAGCAGGCCCCCCTCCGCTTCCAGATAGGGAGGACGTTGCAGGGCCGGGTAACAGAAGGTCAGTCCGGTGAGCGAATCGGCATAAGCCTGGGCATCCGGTGACAGAGGGAGTATGGCGGCACGCAGTGGCAAAGCCAGCAGCGCGCCGGACAACAGAAGGATTTTTATCATCGGAATGGAAAAGCCAGGCGATTGCCTGGCTTTTTGTCACTCGTTGGGTTCAACATTTTCTACCCTGGCCTTGAGCTTCTGGCCGGGCCGGAAGGTCACCACGCGACGGGCGCTGATGGGAATATCCTCCCCCGTCTTGGGGTTGCGTCCGGGACGCTGGTTCTTCTCGCGAAGATCGAAGTTACCGAAGCCGGAAATCTTGACCTGTTCGCCACGCTCGAGCGCCTGTCTGATCTCCTCAAAGAAGGCTTCCACCATATCTTTGGCTTCACGCTTGCTCATCCCGAGCTGGGTGAACAGGTGCTCTGCAATGTCGGCTTTGGTAAGCGCCATAGATCAATCCCTCAAGGATGCATTCAACTCTTCACCGAGGGCCCGCACGACATTGTCCACGGTCTCGGCGATCTCTTTCTCCTCCAGGGTGCGCTGGGTGTCTTGCAACACCAGGCTGATGGCCAGGCTCTTCTTGTCCTCTGCCATACCAGCGCCCTGGTATACGTCGAACAAGTTTATTCCAACTAACTGATTTCCGCCAACTTTTTTAATTACTGCCAGAACGTCGCCTGCCAGGATCTGTCTGTCAACCACCACGGCGATATCGCGACGGTTGGCCGGGAACTTGGATACTTCGGCAGCAACCGGCACCTTGGCCGGCGTCAGTTTGTCCAGCTCCAGCTCGAACATGACAGCGCGGCTCTTGAGCCCCAGCTTCTTCTCGAGGCTCGGGTGGATCACGCCGATGTGGCCGATCACGACGCCATTGCGCAGAATGGCTGCGCTCTGGCCCGGATGCAGGGCACTGTGCTCGGTGCGCTCGAAGGTGAAGGTAGCCCCTTCTGCAGTCAGATCCAGTACCGCTTCCAGGTCACCCTTCAAATCGAAGAAGTCGACGGGACGGGCCTTGACATCCCAGTGCTCGTCCCCCTGGTTGCCGGTGATGATGCCGGCCAGCATGGGCTCCTGACGGATGCCGTTCTCGGCATTCTCGTCCTTGATGAAACGCAGGCCCTGCTCGAACAGGCGCACGCGCGGCTGCTGACGGTTCTGGTTGTAGACCACCGCCTGCACCAGACCCGGGAACAGAGAGACGCGCATGGCGGACATCTCGACCGAGATCGGGTTCGGCAGCACGATGGCATCGCTCTGCGGGAACAGGGTCTGCTGAGCCTTGGGATCCACGAAGCTGTAGGTGATCGCTTCTTGGAAACCGCGGTCAACCAGCAGGTCGCGCACCCGCTTCAGGGTCACCTGCCCTTCTGCCTGCTCTACCATCGCGAGGGATGCGGCGGGTTTGAGGTTCGGGATATTGTTGTAGCCGTAGATGCGGGCCACTTCCTCGATGAGGTCTTCCTCGATGGCGATGTCGAAACGCCAGGAGGGAGCCAGCGCGGTCCAGCCGTCAGTATCCACGGTTACCTGCATGCCCAGACGAGTCAGAATTTCGACCACCTGCGCATCCGCCACGCTGATGCCGATCACCTTGTCGAGCTTGGTGCGGCGCAGCTTGATGGGGGCAGCCTTGGGCAGATGGGCATCGGATTTGACTTCGATGACCGGACCCGCTTCACCGCCGCAGATGTCCAGCAGCAGACGGGTGGCACGATCCATCACCTTGGCCTGCAGCTCGGGATCCACCCCGCGCTCGAAGCGGTGGGAAGAATCGGTATGCAGACCGTAGGCACGGGCACGGCCGGTGATGGAGAGCGGCGCGAAGAAGGCGCACTCCAGCAGGATGTCGGTGGTGGTCTCGGAGACACCGGTGCGATCGCCGCCGAAGATGCCGGCCATGCAGGCAGGGCCTTTGGCGTCGGCAATCACGAGCGTGGTCTCTTTGAGCTTCACCTCGTTGCCATCGAGCAGAGTCATGGGCTCGTCGGCACGGGCGCGGCGCACCACCAGTTCCCCTTCAAGCGTCGCCAGGTCGAAGGCGTGCATCGGCTGGCCGTATTCCAGCAGCAGGTAGTTGGTGATGTCGACGATGGCGTCGATGGAGCGGATGCCGCCACGGCGCAGCTTCTCCTGCATCCAGAGCGGGCTCTGGGCGTGCAGGTTCAGCCCCTTGATGACACGACCGAGATAACGGGGGCAATCCGCCGGCGCTTCAACCCGGATCGGGAAGGTGGCATCACAGGTGGCAGCAGCCGGCGCCCAGGTCGGCTCGACCACGTCCACGCTGTTGAGCACGCCGATTTCACGGGCCAGACCCGCGATGCCGAGGCAATCGGCACGGTTCGGGGTCAGATCCACATCGATGCTGACGTCGTTGAGCGCGAGGTATTCACGGATATCGGTCCCGATGGGGGCATCCAGCGGCAGCTCGATGATGCCATCAGCCTCGACGTCGATGCCCAGCTCGCTGAAGGAACAGAGCATGCCGTGGGACGGCTGGCCGCGCAGCTTGGCTTTCTTGATGGTGAAATCACCCGGCAGGGTCGCCCCGACCTTGGCCACGCACACTTTGAGGCCGGCGCGGCAGTTCGGCGCACCGCAGACGATGTCCAGCAGCTCGGCCTCGCCCACGTTGACCTTGGTCACCCGCAGCTTGTCGGCGTCCGGGTGCTGGGCGCACTCGACCACTTCACCCACCACCACATTGTTGAACTGGCCGGCCACCGCTTCCACGGCGTCCACTTCCAGACCGGCCATGGTGATCTGCTCGGCCAGTGCATTGTCACTCAACTCGGTGCGGACCCACTCCATCACCCAGGATTTACTGAATTTCATGTTCTCTCGCCCTTACTTGAACTGCTTGAGGAAGCGCAGGTCGTTTTCGAAGAAGGCACGCAGGTCGTTGACCCCGTAACGCAGCATGGTCAGGCGCTCAACGCCCATGCCGAAGGCAAAGCCGGAGTATTTTTCCGGGTCGATGCCGACCGAACGCAGCACGTTCGGGTGCACCATGCCGCAGCCCAGCACTTCCAGCCACTTGCCGTTCTTGCCCATCACGTCCACTTCGGCGCTCGGCTCGGTGAACGGGAAGTAGGAAGGACGGAAGCGAATGGTCAAGTCTTCCTCGAAGTAGTTGCGCAGGAAGTCGTGCAGGATGCCCTTCAGCTCGGTGAAGCTGGCATGCTCGTCAACCAGCAGACCTTCGACCTGGTGGAACATCGGGGTGTGGGTCATGTCGTAGTCGTTACGATAGACGCGGCCCGGCGCGATGATGCGGATCGGCGGCTGCTGATGTTCCATGGTGCGGATCTGCACACCGGAGGTGTGGGTACGCAGCATCAGATCAGGATTGAAGTAGAAGGTGTCGTGATCGGTACGCGCCGGGTGGTGAGCCGGGATATTCAGCGCATCGAAGTTGTGGAAGCCATCTTCAATCTCGGGACCACGGGCAACCTTGAAGCCCATCTCGCCAAACAGGCGCTCGATGCGCTCGATGGTACGGGTCACCGGGTGCAGACCGCCATTCTCGATGCGGCGGCCCGGCAGGCTGACGTCAATGGTCTCGGCGGCCAGCTTCTGGTTCAGCACGGCGACTTCGAGGGCTTCACGACGCGCGTTCAGGGCATCCTGAACCTGCTGTTTGGCCTGGTTGATCACGGCGCCCGCGGCGGGACGCTCTTCAGCGGACAGGGCGCCCAGGCCCTTCATCTGCTCGGTAAAAAAGCCCTTTTTACCCAGATATTTGACCCGGATTTCGTCGAGGGCGGCGATGTCGCTTACGCCCTCAATTTCGGCCTTGGCCTGGCCGACTACTTCTTCAAGCTGTTGCATGTCTTCCTCGTCACCACTCCCGGAACAGGAGCCTTTAGGCTAAATAAGGTCAAGAGGGGAATAATACAAAAAAAGCCCCTTGGCTGACCATAGTTATGACGGGCTTTTCTCCCTGCAAATCATTTTGTTATATGGAGAAAGCCACAAGCCAGATGCAACAGGATTGAGACAAGCGTCGTTTGTTCTAGTTTGTTGGCATATGGAAGGATAAAGCATTTATGAACGTGGCATGCTACCTGCCAACGCTCAAAAATAGACAACAAAAAAGGAGGCCTGAGCCCCCTTTCCATGTCTAATAAAAACAACAACATAGATAAATATCAACGAGTTACGAGCGACTTGAGGGTACATCAAAAGCCCCGTGGCGACCCTGTTTGGGGCAATTTGTGGACACTTGATCATGCGGCTGGGAGCGGGTTTTCCAACGGGTTGAAGCGCACCGCATCGCTCAGATAGTCCGGTGCAAAGTGGGCATAGGTCATCGTTTGCTGGATGTTGTGATGGCCCAGAATTTTTTGCAGCGCGAGGATGTTGCCCCCGGACATCATGAAGTGTGATGCAAAAGTGTGCCGGAACACATGCACCGCCTGCCCTGCTGGCAGATCCGGCGCCACGGCCTTGAGCACGTCACGCACCAGCAGATAGTCGAGATCACGAAACAGCGGTCCCCGGTTCACCCCATTCGTTATCTCTTGGCACAGTTCGGCAGAGATCGGCACGGTGCGGTTCTTGCCATTCTTGGTGTTGATGTAGGTCACCCGGCTGGCCAGCACCTCCTCGCGGCGCAGATTGGCCGCCTCGCTCCAGCGCGCCCCCGTGGCCAGGCAGAGTTTGACCACCTTCAGGTTATCCCCCGAAAGCGCCGCCAGCACGTCGTTGATCTCGTCCTGGGCCAGGTAGCCCATCGACCGCTCAACCAGTTTGACTTTCTTCATCTCTTTGAGCGGGTGATCATGATGGTAATGGCCGAGATCGGTGAGCACCGAGAACACCCCGCCCAGCATCTCCTGCTCACGGTTCACCGTCTTGGGTTGGCGACCAGCTTGCAGACGCTGCGCCCGATACTCGGAGAACAGTGCCCGGGTCACCTGTCTTGCCAACGGGTGGCGCAATGCGGCATCGATATTGTGGAGTTTCTTGCGCACCGCCTCCCCTGCTTTGAGGGTCTGGCCATGGTAGTGCCACCAGAGTTCGATAAGCTCGGAGAGCGGCCGGTTGTCTGCCGGGCGATCCACCCACTCTTTGTTGTGCTCGGTGGCGATCACCCAACGCTCGAACTGCTGGGCCTCGGACTTGGTCTTGAAGCGCTTGCGGATCCGCTTGCCTTCCCTCCCCTGCGGGCGGATATCGACCAGGTAGCCCTCGGGCGTGGACTTGATGCTCATTGCCCCTCCTTATATAGGAAGGCGCTCATCCATCCCCTCGGCCCGCACATCGTCATCGCTCGTCCCCCTGTACCTTCACTTTCACCCCCTATCAAAAAACTGCTGTTTTATACAGTATCTCATGATTATTAGCGGTGTTTAACTGGGAAGACAGCTCACATGGTGACGCATCATATAAGGATACTGGGAATAGCTATAAAGAAGGAAAATGCTCTTGCTGACCACATGCATCCACTCCGTTACCACAGCCACTCCCATCACGTGGAATCAAATCCATACATTAAATACAATGCTTAAAATAAATCTCACACAAGTTAAGTGGCTGGGGGATTTCAGTAAAAAAAAGGGGCTTTGCAGCCCCTTTATAAATCAAAAATATTCTTTTAAATCTGTGTACCATTTGGCTAATGTTTTTGCCCTTCTTCTTGCTGTGCTTTCCTTGAAGCCAGGTACATTTTCCAATATAAAATCAGCCGCACTATCAGGATTTAATTTTGTTATATCTTGCTCTTTCGACCATTTTTTCCATGCGAGTGCACAATCAGTTGCTTTGAAACTGGATGCGATTAGACGCATCCGGTCATCCAACTCTGAATGCTCCAATAAATAACGACCTTGAGATGTTAGTGAGCTATTCTTTGTTAGATAACCAAGAAGAACGGCTGCATCTTTATAGTATCTGATCTGTCTGTCCACAAGACCAAAATTTTCCTCACTAAATTCTTTAGAGTCAGCTCTAAGTTGAAGCAACCTTATTACATTCTCCAACTCATCAGCTTGAGGTATTTTGTTTGTTCCTAGAACACAGCCATAAATGCTTTCTAGTCGAGATCTCCATCTATTTACATCATCTTTCCGTAAAGAGCATGGCTTTATATCGCCTAAAAATATTTTAGGTGATACATCTATTTCAACACCATAGTAATCCATGGAGTCAAAAAACTCTTTTAAATCAGAGACCTGGATGCCAACGCTATATAATTTCTGTGAAAGAGCTTCATCTTCCAAGGTTGAGTCATTAAATATTGAGGTTACTTTATACAAAACATCAGATGCAATTTCATTATTTGATGTATTGAATTTCACTTCAAAAGAGCCTGGCACAGCATATGCTGGGTATAGTTTCTGGCTCTTCGACAGGAAATTCATGGCACCTTCAAACAAAGTTGTCCATGTACCAATGATTGCAGAAACGCTTTCTGCTGAGGGATTCGTATTTCTACTATCCCTTGCAATCCTAACATCATGATTCCACTCTATCTCATTTTTCGAAATAAACTCAATAGAGTCCTGCTCAACAAAAAAATCATCTTCAGGTATAAACCCATCTACCAGCAATGTGGCCAAGTCTTTTAATTCAACTGTATCTTTCTGATTTTCGCCATAAAAAACATAAGCAAGGTAAATTACATCCTCATGTTTCTCAAAAGCATCTTTTATTGATATTTCCGCTCGCCTTACTTGTTCCAACCTTTTCTCTGAAACAGGCATATACAACCAACCATCATATTCGCGTCCTGGTGAAGAGTCACACCAATATGATAAAAATGCTTGGCTTGTCTTGTTTTTGGCACAAAACAATTTGGGGCCATCATAGTATTCATATACTTCAGAAATATAAAGAGAGCCTAGGCACGTTTTTTTGGGAAGGATACTCATGATTCCTCCTTCTCCTCAGTTTTAAAGCAATTTTCAGGCACCGCATCAGTGTAAAACCATGCTGTATGATGACTTGGTTTATATGTTTGCATCACAACACCAACGTCATCTCCAATCACACCACTTGCAATTTTCTTGGATGCCATGGCTTTTTTGAATTTGCGCTTAGTAGAAAGAGCGTCCCCAATCTTGCTAAAAAATGAGGTCCCATAAGAGTTTATGATCCCAGCACCATGAAAATCCTTATCTTTTTGCGTCGGATTGTCTCTTGTTCTCAAAAAATCGTTACTATCAGGAGGAAAGTTATCTACTAAACGATAGAATTTATCTTTAGAATGAGATGCTGTTTTAGGGGGGCAGTTTGCAGGAAAATCAGCAGGCCATTTTTTGCTCATCCCGTTACTCCATTACTTTATTTTTTTGATAACCTATTATAGGAAATTGATAAGGCCTCTTCGCTGATATCATTTCCAATAAATGCTCTATTTAGATTTCTTGCTGCAACGCCACTAGCACAAGCCCCCATGAATGGGTCACAAATCAATTCTCCCTCATTTGAACTCTGAGCTATTAGAATGCTCATCAATTCAACAGGTTTCTCTGTGGGGTAACCACGATGGATTCTTGGAACACTCAATATGTCAGGAATTGAAAGATTGTTAAGTTTTCTCTTTCCTTTCTCAAAAAAAAGAATGAACTCATATTTAGCACGATAATGATACCCCATGCCAATTCTCATCTTATCCCAAACAATTGGCTTCCAGAATTTGAATCCCGCAGCTTCAGCAATAGGCTTTACTATAAAAGCAGTTTCTTGATCACAGAATAAATAGAAATGGCTGTTTTTTTTCAGAACTCGATACACTTCATAAAATAGCGATTCAAATCTGGAGTTAGGAAAAATTTCAAACCATGTATTACTTGACGACTTACTCTGTTTTAATCGAGTCGTTGTTCCAACTTTTCGATGCTTCTCTAGTGACTCATAAGGAGGGTCTGTAATTAACAGGTCAATTGATGAATCGCTAAGAGATTTAAGCCAATCTATAGCATCTCCTTGATGAAGTTCAAATGATGCTTGTTGGATTATCTTGTCAGACACGGGTTACTCCAAAGGTGAAGATGAGGGCCCAGCTCAAAACATGCCAGAACACTGAACATGAAAACCATAAAAGTCTATGATTTACATACACCTAAGGAAGGGGCGACAACAAGAAGGCTGGCTGATTAAGTCATGAGTTTAGATATAGCTACCGCACGGCGTGAGAGCCACTCCCCCCTGCCATTAAAGCTACAATTCTCTCTAACCAAACCCTTGTGGATTCAAAGGTATCTTATTCTGGTTCCAAACTAAGCGCGAGACTATATCAAAAATTATGCGAGCAATCTCTCATAATTTTATCTTTGAAATCAGCGCCCTGTTTGTCTTTTTCTATAAGATCTGTGTTCTACCATCACGCCGATGATCTGGATGTGTTGTCGGTCGGAATGCATGGTGGGGAAATCGTCATTGAGGGGGACCAGTTCAAACACCTCTTGTCCGCTCTCGTCGATGCCGCGGGGCCGGTACTTCTTGAAGGTGGCCTCTTCGCTGCCGTTCTTGGCCACGACGAAATCCCCTGGTTGGGGCGCTTCGTCGGGGTCAACGATGATGAGGTCGCCCTCTTTAAAGAAGGGTTCCATCGACTGGCCACGCAACCAGAGGCCGAAACCACAAGGGCCAACATCCACCCCCGCCGTCACATACTCGACATTGCCATCGAAGGCCGTGGCCTGTTCACACATCTCGTGCCAGTGACCGGCCTGAACATAGCTCAGCACAGGCACGCGCGTACCTTGCGGGATCACGGCCGGTTCGACGTTGTGATATCCGACGACTTGCTGCTCTCCTGATGACGCAGGAGCATCCCCCTCCCCCGTCAAGAGCCAGTCAACAGTGACCCCCAACGCAGCAGCTAACTCATTGAGATAGCGACCATTAGGCGTGTTCTCTCCCCGCTCCCATTGACTGATGGAAACGCGTGATACACCGACTCGTGAGCCGAGAATTTCTTGGCTATATCCGAGTCTCTTCCGTGTCTGTTTGATGCGTTCATTTATTTTCATGTAAGCAATCTTACAAGTTGCTTTCGTAGGATTTCTTGTCTTTTTTGTAAGTTTTTCCTTGCAATCATGATTCACCTAGCTTTACATTTGCTTTCGAAAGTAAACCTTACAAGGTGATGAAAATGAAAAAACAAGATGCAATTGACCACTTTGGTGGGGCTGCAAAATTGGCCCAAGCGCTGGGCTGTAAGCCACAAGCCATTTCTCAATGGCGTGACCATGTTCCACAAGGCCGTGCCTACCAGATCGAAGTGCTGACCGGCGGCAAATTGAAGGCCACCGCGCGCAGTACCCCGCAACAACCAACCCCTTGTGTTTGAACCCCCTGAGAAGGATTCACCATGGTTACTCGAATCAAACCCATCCGTATCCCCAGCGACGTGAGCCAGTTGCCGCTTGATTACCCCTTTGGCAATCGCGTCAGTGAAAGCCTGGAGGAGTACGCCAAGCGTCAGGGCTTAACGCTTGGGGCAGTTAAAAAGCGCGCCGACCGCGGCCAGTTGCCCATCTTGCAAGACGGCCCGGGCGCACCTCGCGAGGTCAACCTTTACGCCCTGTTCCTGCAGGCCCGTTATCAGGCCGAGCGCTACGTCACCATGACGCTCGCGTGAATCTGCCAACACCATAACGGGTCAAGGAGACGCTCGCATGTTTACCGAATACGCCAGCAAACATCCGCACTGGATCAGCGCCTGCCAACGCTTTGCGGCCAGTCACAACATGGCCGAGATAGCCCAGCGGGCTGGCATGAATCCGCAGCTCCTGCGCAACAAGTTAAACCCCGATCAGCCCCACGAACTAACGGTGGCCGAGCTGATTGCCATCACTCAGGCGAGTGAGGGCGATGAAACCCTGTTCGATGGCGCCCTGTTTGGCTGTGGCTTGACGGCCGTTGCCATTCCCCAGGCAGAACGGACCCCTTCCCTGCCCCATCAGGCCATCGATCTGAACGCCAAGATTGCCAGCATTGGCCAACGCGCGCTGGAGCTGACCGACCGCGGCCGGATCACCCGCTCGGAGCGCAACACCCTGGTGAGCGTGGCCACCTCGGCCATGGGGTCGCTCGCCATCTTGATCCACGACATCGAGGCCCGCTTTCAAGCGGTGCCCGCCCTGGCCTGTGCATCAGACATCCTGATGCAGGCCGCGACCATGTGAAGGGGAAACCACCATGCAATGCATTGACCATGAACAACGCAATCTGGCGGGCCTGACACCCACCGAGCAGATCGCCATGAATACCGCCGGCTGCCTGCTGTTGCGCGAGCTGTTCAGCAAGACACGCTCAAGTCTGGATAACGACTGGCTGGCACTGAGCCAGACCAAGAAAGCGGCCATCTGTGCCATTGCCCGCCAGCCACGGGGCGAACTGATGACCGCCACCCTGTCAGCCCTGCCCCATGCACAGCGTGAGGCGATCAGGCTGGCGGTGATCGCGCTGGAGTATCAGAAAGCCTTTCACGGCGGTTGTGACAGCAAAGTCTGGCATCCGGCACTGAACACCAGATCCATCGGGGATATCGAGAGGGAGAAGAAAGAGAGAGCGGCAAAGCTTCGCTTGAAGCGCGCCGTGCTGGCGGCAAGCCAGATGACCGGGCAAGGCCCGCGCCCTATCGGGCAGTAAAAAGCCCGCATAACGGAGCGGCAACTCCAAGCGGGCCTTTATCAACAACGTATGAGGAAGTCGACATGGCAACTTTAGCGATCCCCTGCGCCCTGCGCAACCTTCGCATCCAGCAACGCAAGCTGACGGGCCGCTATGGCACCCGTCTTAGCCAACACCCTGACGGGATTGCGCTTATGGAACGCACCACCGCACTGGCTTGGGCTTCTCTGTTCAGCCGCATCAATCCCTGCACTCTTTCACAAGGAGCCTGACCATGCACACCCAACCAACCCAGATCAACCTGCTCAACCACCATGCGGCCAAGCGCCTGCGCCAGTTGCGGGAGCAGTTGAAACTGAGCCGCCCCAAGTTTGCCGATCAGCTCGGTATTCCAGCCACCACGCTCAAGAACTATGAGCTGGGATACCGCGAGATCGGCGGCGGTCTGTTCCTGCTGATCGCCAATCACCCGGATCTGAAACACCACTGCGATTGGCTGCTGACTGGCATCGCCACGCCGGAGGTGCAGGCATGAGCCGGATCTTTCATCCCATATCGGAACAGGAGGCACTGGCCCGGGCGGCAGAGCTGCCCCTTAACCTCGCCAGATTAACCCGTGTGCGTTTGCGCGGGTCGGAAGGGCGCAACCTGCGTGCCCAGGGCAAAACCAGCCAAGGCTGGCACCAGCTCTTTGTCACCTTGAACCGGAGGGCCTGCCCATGAGCGACGCCATCAAGATTGCCCGTCAGGCCCCCAAGCTCGTCGAAGGGCTGCTGGCCGACATGTTCGCAGCCAATGCCGAAGATAACCGCATCGCCCTGGGCGGGATTTACTCCGGCCAGCAATACATCCAGCTCCAACTGGTCGCCACCTGCAATCCGGCCGCCCTGCTGGATGACGACAGCGGTGAGGACGATGACGAAGAGGGGCCAGCCATGACCCCGACTCATGGCCCGCTGGTCACTCACTGGCTGGCAGCCCGCGCCGAGTTTATCGCCGCCGGTGGTGAAGCCCGGGGGGATAGAGACATCGCCCGGGAGCTGCTGGC
The DNA here is from genome assembly GCF_040908425.1 of Aeromonas sp. R2-1. Lineage (NCBI taxonomy): Bacteria > Pseudomonadati > Pseudomonadota > Gammaproteobacteria > Aeromonadales > Aeromonadaceae > Aeromonas > Aeromonas sp. R2-1. Next base: position 88,658 of record NZ_JBFODR010000021.1, on the reverse strand, counting down.
ACTCGGGGCCGTGCGATCCGTCTATTGGCTGGCGTTGGGTCAGGGTGAAACCGCCCTGGCCCGGGAGATTGGCGACTGGTGGCGCGAGTGCGCCCCGCTGCACGGACAAGGTGAGGTGATCCAGTGACCCATCACCTGCAACAGGAGCTGACCAGCCTGATGCACCGCTGGCAAGAGACCTATCGGGAAGACGCAGCGCGGCTGCGTCTATATCAACGGGAGCTGGCCAATGCGCGCAGGCTACCAGCCCGACCCCGGGCCAGTATCACGCTACTGCTGCGCCAGTGTGCGGCAGCCCGCCGCATGAAAGCCCATGCGCAGCAGCGCATCCAGGGCTGCCAATCCCGCATCAGCTTGTTATCTGGTACCGCCATCCAATGAGTCGAACAACCACCAGGCTGCCGCTGTCGAAAAGGACACTGCGGCAGCGCATCGATACCCTTTCCAATGCTCTACCCGGCGTCAATCTTGACGCCGCTTTCGTTGGCGTACCCGGCCAATCTGATCTGGCGTGGGCCGTGCAAGTTCTCGATGGCCTCTCCCCCCAGCTCAGCCAGACCCTGTTCAAGCAGTACGTGCGACGCCGCAAAGATGGCAGCACCCGCCATGCCCGCAATGGCAACATCTGGCTTCGTGAGCGGACCAAGCTGGTGCGCGGCCTTATCCAGGCCCTGCCAGTGGACCCGCAGGCGCTGCGCGATGAAGAGAGCCGTAAGCGGGTGGCGCATCAGTTCGCCAACCAGACGGCCGCCATCTGGCACAACATCGAGCAGGGCATCAAAGCCGGCGATGAGCCGGATCTGCTGCTTACATGGGAAGCCATCCGCCAGCCTGCCGACCAGTGGGGCTTTATAGGGGAGTTGCCCGAATTCAAAACCGTGGAGGTGCGTGATAACTGGATCCTGAGCGTGATGGTACGCCTGCTCTCTGCCAAGTGGTGGGAGAAGCGGATCAACCGCACCTGGGACCGACTGCAGGAGCACATCAACATCGTGCTCGGCAAGGTGCGCAAGGGGGTATCGGCGTATGTGTCGAACGCCACCATGAAGGTGGTGCGCGAGCGCAAGCGCGCCATGATGCGCTGGCTGGCCGAGTCGGAGGTGATGAACACCCAGCATGACCTGGTGATCTCGATGAAGGATTGCTGGGAGGCCAGCAACGCCAACCCGGTCAACCGCCGCAACGAGATGATGGTGCGGATGCGCGGCTTTGAGGACTACGCCGAAGAGCAAGGGCATGTGGGGGTCTTCTTCACCTGGACTGCGCCGAGCCGCTTTCATGCCTGGACACAGAAACACGACGGCAAGACCGTAGAGAACAAACGCTATGAAGGGGCAACGCCGCGGGAAACCTGCGCTTATCTGGCCAAGCTATGGAGCCTGACTCGGGCCGCTCTCAAGCGGGCAGATACCCCCGTCTACGGCTTTCGGGTGTGCGAGCCACATCACGATGGCACCCCGCACTGGCACATGCTGCTCTTTATGCGCCCTGCCAACAAATGGCGAGTGATCAGCACCCTGCAACGCTATGCCCTCACCGATGATCATCAAGAGCTGGTGCGCGATATCCAGGGGCGCCCGCCCTTCACCGACATCACTCCCCGCTTTGACTGGAAAGAGATAGACCCGGCCAAGGGCGATGCCACCGGCTACATCGCCGCCTATATTGCCAAGAACATCGACGGTGAGCATGTGGATGGTGATCAGGAGTCTGACACTCCTGCTGATCAAGGGGCCAAGCATGCATGTGCCTGGGCAAGTTGGTGGGGGATCCGCACCTTTCAGCAGATCGGCGGCGCCCCTGTCGGTGTATGGCGCGAACTGCGCCGCATCAGCAACGCCAAGAAGTACGGCGATCTGGTGGGCCCACCCAAGCCCGTGCTGCAAGACCCTCGCTTTGAGGCCGCCCGTTTTGCCGCGGATAACGGCATCTTCCGCTGCTACCTGCAGGCCATGGGTGGCGCCCTGGCGACCCGAGCCGAACACCCCATCAAGTTGGCCCACCTCATCGAGGAGCAGGCCAACGCTTACGGCGAAGACATCAAACGCTTGATGGGCCTGCACACCACCCGCCTGGGTGTACGCACCCGTTTGACAGGGTGGGAAGTAGTGCCCGCCGGTACCTTCGAGGCCACCAAGGCCGCCGAGGGTTCGGCTTGGGGTATTGGGGTTAAGTCGGGCGACAGCCCGGCTCCTTGGAGCTCTGACAATAACTGTACGCGGCCGGAATCTGAGGTCTTCGCAGACCAGATCATGAGGGAACAATGGGGGTTATCGCCCTTCTCCATCGACCGATTACGGGCTGGCGCAAGTATCAGCTCGGACGGTTTCACCCTTTGGCTAGAGAACGGACAGCTGCAGTCGTGCCACTTGACCCCATCGGGCGATGACGACCCTCTTATCGAGCTGGAATGGCTGCGTGCCATGGTCGGTATACCAGAGCTGGACGAACAGCCCGACGCCGTTCCCCCCGATGATGAGCATTGGCCGACGCTGGTGATGGATTGCTACGAATTGTTCAATGCTTGCGGATTCATGGCATGCCAGCAGTGGATCGCAGCGCTGCCCAATCCATATCGGTGTGAGCTCTGGCGCGTGCTGGATAAGTTAGACCGGGCCGAGCAACACGACACGCCTAGCCCACTGTTTGATGAACTGATGAGCGAGGTAGTGTGTGACTGATCTCTTTGCCTGGCTGGAAGCCCTGCAGGGCGAATTGCCCGCCACATTCCATAACTACAGGCCGTTGACGGCGCCGCAGTTTGAAGCGCTGGAGAGCCAGATATACCGGATGGGGCCCCAGATCGATGGCACCCCGGCATGGCCACCTGAGCAGATACTTGAATGGCTGCAACAGCAACAGCCGCGTATATAGAGTGGTGGCCATCGCCATGATGCGCCGAGTATACCGGCTGGAGCGGGTGGGGCTCCCTCTCCTACCTCAAGCCATTCCCGGCCGCCAGAAGGCGGCCCAAGCTGATGGCTAAACGACTCGCATCCCAGCTAATGATCCCTATGCTTTCCGCCGATGGCCGCACCGTGGGCAAGCGCCACCTTGTGGATGGCCTGGTGCCAGTGAACATCGACCAGAGCGGCACCATCCGTCGCGCCAGCACAGGTCGCACCCTCTGCCGATCGTTCCAACCCAGGCGCAGCCAAACAGCTCAATCCAACGTACCGACCAACCCTGCACCAGGTAGTGTCTGATCATAGTGAAAAAAGTTAAGACTGATAGTATTGTCACGCTCATGACTATTTTCACTTGAACTTATCCAAGGCTTTAAAATATGAGAATTAAACTGTTAGCAATTTTTATGAAACTGCAATCAGTTTGTAAAAACCTCAATAGGAGTCAAAGGTTTTTCTTTTGGGGATTAATTTTCTTACCTCCAACACTTATATCACTACTTGTAGATAACAAGATAATTCCTATTGCTTTACTTTCGTTTTCCTTACTCTTGCTCTTATTTGGAATAGTGTCTGACTTATTAATAATTTATAGAAAAGTTTGGGACACTATTATTGGAAAAGGTGTAATTTTAATAAGCTACGCTATGTGCACTACAATTTCGTATGCTTTTGCATCCCAACTAGTCAATGAGATTGTTGCATTCGATTCATCAAAACTAACAAGTTCAATCACATTCACATCTATTTTACTTATACCTGTTTTTATATTAGGGTTCAGCTTTATACTATTGGTCGGAATTCTAGTCTTTGGACAGTTCTACATTCTTTTCGGTTCACTTTCAAACAACTTTAATAATGATGAATGTTTCAAAAAGCTAGCATTTGCTAGTGCTGAAAACTACCCAAAAGCATCTTTCATTTCAAGGTGCGCTATATATCCAATTGTAGTCAGCTTCTTTCTGTTTTTTGGAAGTGATTTGATGCCTGCTTACGGTAAAAAAATTGAATATTGGACTAGTTGGTTTATCTATAACTTGGAAGCTGTAAAACACTCTCGATGTAAAGTAGGTGATTTAAATTCCAAAGTCATAAACATTAATGACAGTGAAATTATTATAGTAAATGAAATCAATGGTAAATTTATTTTCACTCCAGCGAAATGTATTTCTAAAATAGAGTGAAAAATCAATTTTCACATAGGCCTTGTAAGACCATCTGCCTCCCCTCGGGAGTAAGAGAACCCACTAAGCTCAACACCAATTGATTGGCCATTCGAGATGATGGGCTCAGGGTATGACTGAATGATAGTGTGGCCACCCAGCTGTGGCCACACTCTGCATCAGTACACTGACAGTAGAGATCCGAGACATCATCGCTCAGTCGGTTGGTTTTGGTAATGCGGCCCCGCTGGCCACACACTTTGCAATAAACCCGCATTACGCCCCCTTTTCTATCCAAATCAACAGCCTATCTTGCCACAGCAAATACTGTTTGTTTATACAGTTGAACCGATATTCTCCCGAAAATCGACCCAGAGGGAGCGAGGGAGTCCCGCGCTGTTGATGGCGTCCTGGACCAGCTCGCAAAGCGGCAACACCTCGTTTCGGGCATAGGTCGCATCGTACTTCTCGGGGTCTCCCAGCCCTCCCCCGCCATTGGTCGGGATAATGCCAGCCAGCGCCGCCGGGAAGCGATGGGATGTCAGCACATCCTGGGCTGTGATCCCCTTGATGGCGGCAAACTCGTCCTTGGTCGCTATGTCCCCGACCGGAATGAGCTTGATGCCATCGGGCTTGCCGTCGGGGATGTTGACGAACATCGAGCGGAAGTTCCCCACCCCCTTGGAGTTGGCGATCATCTCCTTCATCTCCTCCTCGGTGTCGTCGTCCATGTTCGGGTCGGTGGCGTAGAAGATGAACCCCATGTGGGCGCCGTTGAGGAAGTATTTGCGCCGAAACAGGGTTGCATCCTGGTTGAGCAGAGCCGACTGCAGGCCGCCCAGGTAATCGGGCATGCCATAGACCTGCTGCTCGGGGTCGTACTGGGCCAGCCAAATCACATCCTCCGGGCGGTAAATCAGGTTCGGCTTGCCCTGCTGCAGGTAGACAGAGCAGCCATCCTCGCGCCGGCGCAGGTAGACACTGGAGAGCGGGTGCAGCCCCACCACCTGGCCAAATCCATTGCGAATTTTAAGCAAGCCCGCATCCCCAAACTGCAGGTAGTTGTGCACGAACGCCGTGATGGTGGCGCGCTGGTTGGTGAAGCGCCCCGCCACCATGTTGCGGCGTGCCATCAGGATGGCCCCGTGGTGGGCGTTGGCCCTGGCCACCTTGGCCAGCCCCTTGCGCTCGATGGGTGGCTGGTAATACTCGCCATAGGGGTTGTAGAACACCCCGGTGTAATCGGTCATCCAGGCCGTGGGATCGATGGCCTCCGGCATGCTGAAGGCCACGGCGCTGCGGTTGGGTGAGGCGACCGCTTGGGCCGGTTGTTGTTTCTGTCGCTTGGTCATGCTGCCTTTTTCTCCTGGCTGGTTGCCCAGGTGGATTTGCGTTTTCGGTGGGTATCGAGGGGCTCATTGGCCACGGCGTGGGCGATGGCAAAAAACACGTCGGCGTGTCCGGTCACGTTGTCACGGGCAGCGCGGAACGTCATCTGGCCGCCGCCGGTGGTGCTGCGCTTGATGGCGAGAAACGCCAGCGGGATGTCCCGATCCGAGCTGTCCCACTCGATGCGATTCGCCTCCACCACGTCGATCATCTTGAGCACCAGTCGCGACTTGCTCTCGATGCTGTAGTTGATGGGGTGGCACACCCCTTTGAACACCGGCTTCAAGAGGTCAAACACCCCGGCGCCGATGCCGGAGACATCGACCCCGAGATACGTGACCCGGAATTTCTTGGCAATGCGCTCGATCTCCTGGGCCTGAAACTGGAAGTTGAGCCCGCGCCAGTAGTGCTTTTCCAGCACCCGGAAGCGCTCGCCGGCGACGGTGGGCGGGGCGACCACCACCAGGGTGGCGTTGTCGCGGGTACGGCTTGGGTCGTAGCCCAGCCACACCTCGCGACGCCCGAACGGATCGGGCCGCCCGGGCTTGTAGTCCTCCCACCGGGTCGGATCCACCCCCGCCCGCTCCATGTCCTGGAACTTGAACACCGACAGGGCATCGTCGATAAAGCGGCACATGTAGAGGCGGTCGAACACCTCCTCCGGGTACTCGTTCTTGAGCTCCTCGATGTCGATAAGGTTGCAGCCAAGGCGGATCGCATCTTCCAAGGTAATGATGTAACGCCATTGGCCATCGAGACAGACACGGCCACCGTCGCGCAACTCCTCTTCACCCGGGAAGTCTATACAAACCCGATCCGGCCTTGTTCCCTTCCAGCGATCCCCGGTCCAATGCCGGTATGCCTCGTGCACCTTGCTCGACGGGGTCGAGAAGTAGGTCTTGCGCCAATGGCTCTGGGTCGCCATGGCGCTGGCTACATCCGAGAGCTTCTCGAAGTTGGGGATCCAGAAGTATTCGTCGATGTAGACGTTACCGGAGCGGGATTGGGCGCTGTTGGAGTTGGTGGAGCAAAAATGGAGCTCAGCACCGTTCGACAGCACGATGGGGTTACCGGTCAGGGTGACCCCCAGGAAGGTCTGGGCAATCTTGCAGATATAGGAGCGGAACACCTCCGCCTGGGCCCGGGTAGCGGACAGGAAGATCTGGTTGCCGCCGGTCAGAATGGCATCTTCCAGCGCCTCGCCGGCGAAGTAGTAGGTCATGCCGATCTGGCGGGACTTGAGGATGTTGCGGGTACGCGGCAGCGCCGGGTCGTTCTTGGCCTCCCGCACACGCAACTGATAGCCGAACAGGGTGCCCAGCCACTCGGCAAAGTCATCGGCCGTCAGGTGGCCGATCTCGTTCTTGGCCTTCTTACCGCCCTTGCGACTGCCACCTGCCTGGCTACTGCGCTCACGCTTGCCACGGCTGGGCCCGGGCTCATGCCCTTGCTCACGCTGGACCTTGAGGGCCTGCTCGCGCTCGGCCCACTTGAGCGCCTTCTCTTTGAGGCTGACATGGTGGCCGATAAGTCGGTCCAGCTCCTCCTGCTCGCCCGATGTTTTCTTCTCCCGGTGCAGCAACACCTGCACCCGGCGAGCGATGGCATCCTCGACCGCTTCCTCGGTTAGCAGGTCACGCCAGCCGAGCTTTTCGGCCCAGTAGTAGATGATGCGACAGGAGTTGAGCCCCAGTTCGTCCTTGATCTCCTGGGGTGTCCATCGTTTAAGGTAGAGTCCCTTCGCCGCATTGCGGATCTCTTCGGGGTACGCCACGGCGCCTCCATCCGGTGAATGATGGCGCCATCATAGCCAGCCCCCTCCCCCCACTTATCCCACTGATGTTCTGAGCAATTCGGATTTCCTGCTGGATCCGAATCCCGCCGAACACCATAGCGTGAAACCCCCTTGCCGACCCGATAGCCTGAGCCCGCATCACTTGGGAGCAGGTATGAACGAATCAACCTTGAGAACTGGCTGGGTCTGTATCGCCACCGAAGGCAAAGCGGTGGACGGGCGGGACATTACCCGCGACTGGCTCACCGACATGGCCGAGACCTACGACCCGACTTATTACACCGCCGTCATCTGGCCCGATCACGATCGCTGGTCCAGCTACGGCACCGTGCAGGCGCTCAAGACCGAAGAGGTGGATGGCAAGCTCAAGCTGTTCGCCATCCTCTGCCCGAATCGGGATCTCATCTACTACAACCAGAACGGACAGTATCAGTTCTGCTCCATCGAGCCCTTCGAGAATTTCGCCGATCTGGGCCGCACCTACCTGCTGGGCCTCGGCGTCACCGACGAACCGGCCAGCATCGGGACCACCCATCTCAAGTTCAGCAAGAGCAACAAGGGGCAGGCCGTTGGCACCAGCGAGCCGCTGGACCTCTCCACGTTCAAGCTGCCCAAGCACGAAAAGACCGATGGCCTGATCGCCAAGTTTTTCAGCTTCCTGGCCAGCCACGGCGAGCAAGCCCCCCAATCACCCCCCAGCCAACCCGAGGATGAGGAAATGACCAAAGAACAGTTCGACCTGCTGCTGGGGGCCGTCAATGGCCTTGGCACCAAGATCGAAGGCTTCAGCACCAAGCTGGAGACCAAACCCACTACCGAACAGCCTACTGCACCGGCTGCTGAGCCCGCCAAGGTGGACGCGCAGCCCGGCATCAGCGCCGAGCAGTTCAGCAAGCTGGAAGAGACCCTGAACGGTCTGGCCAGCACCGTCGGCGAGCTGAAAGGCCAGATCGACCAGTTCTCTGTCGAGAAGCCGGGCCAGCGCCCGAGCGCCCTCGGTGGTGACGATACCCCTGCAGTCTATTAAGGAGCGACCGTGAGCCAGACTCTTACCGTTCAGGCCATGCAGCGCCTGGAGCAATACAGCAATGCCCTGGCCAAGGCCTACGGCATCCCCGTCAACGCCCTGGCCAAGCAGTTCAGCGTCACCGGCCCGGTGGAAACAGGCCTGCGCGCCGCCCTGCTCGCCTCCGTCGAGTTCCTCGGCCTGATCACCTGTCTGGATGTGGACCAGATCAAAGGTCAGGTGGTGCAGGTTGGCATCGGCAAGCTGTTCACCGGCCGCAAGAAGAACGGCCGCTTCAACGGCAAGATCGGCGTCGATGGCAATACCTACGAGCTGACCGAGACCGATTCTTGCGCCTCGCTGGACTGGGCGACCCTGTGCGTCTGGGCCAACGCCGGCAGCGAGGGCGAGTTCCTGCGCCTGGTGGGCGATTTCATCAACAAGGCGTTTGCCCTGGACATGCTGCGGGTCGGCTGGAACGGCGTGGAAGCGGCCGCCGATACCGATCCCGCCGAACACCCGCTGGGTGAAGACGTCAACAAGGGCTGGCACCAGATCGCCCGCGAGTGGAACGACGGCAGCCAGATCATCAAGGCCGAGGCTGGCAAGAAGATCTACTTCGACCCGGACGGCAAGGGGGATTACAAGACCCTGGACGAAATGGCCTCGGACCTCATCAACACCACCATCGATCCCCTGTTCCGCCAGGACCCGCGTCTGGTGGTGCTGGTCGGTACCGACCTCATCGCTGCCGCCCAGGCCAAGCTCTACAGCGAGGCCACCAAGCCGAGCGAGCAGATCGCTGCCCAGAAGCTGGCCGAGTCCATCGCCGGGCGCCGCGCCTACATCCCGCCCTTCTTCCCGGGCAAGCGGATGGTGGTCACCACCCTGGACAACCTGCACATCTACACCCAGCGCGGCACCCGCAAGCGCAAGGCGGACGATAACCAGGATCGCAAGTGCTTCGATAACCAGTACTGGCGCATGGAAGGCTATGCCCTCGGCGAGCACCTGGCCTATGGCGGCTTTGAAGAGGCCGACATCGAGATCGGTGCCGCACCGGCAGCCCCCGAGGCCTAAGCCATGAGCTCACCCGGTCAACGCCACAAGCAGCGCGTGCACGCCGTGCAGGGGGCCCAGCAGGCCGCCAGCTCAGGCGTCGCCACCGGCGCGGTGGCCGACAGCCTGCACCTGCAGCTGATTGCCCTGGAGCAGGACATGGTCCGGCTGCGCAAGCTGGCCCGCATCGGGGATCGGGTGAACATGAAACGCGACGAATTGATGCCCAAGTACCGCCCCTATGTGGAGCGCTATCTGGCTGCCGTCGCTGAGTCCGGCCAGCCCTATCAGAACGATCTGTTCCAACGCCTCATCATCTGGGCCTTCGATGTCGGCGACTTCGACGCCGGCATCGCTTGGGCTGATCTCGCCATTGCCCAGGGCCAACGCACCCCGGCCAACATCAAGCGCGACTGGGCCCACTTCGTGGCCGACACCGTGCTGGAGTGGGCCGAGAAGCAGGCGGCCGAGGGGCATGCCGTCGAGCCCTGGTTCTCCCGGGTATTCGACAAGGTGCGCAATGACTGGCGCCTCAATGAACGGCTGACCGCCAAGTGGTTCAAGGCCGCGGGTTGCCTGCTGCTGCGGGGCCACGACGGCCAGCCCCGCCCGAGCGCCGTGGGGGATAGCGCCACCCTGGAGCAGGCCGATCACTGGCTGGCCCAGGCCGACAAGCTGCACAGCAAGGTGGGCGTCGGCACCTTGCGCCAAAAGATTGCCATGCGCCTGCGGGCGCTCAATCCCGAATAACGAACCGACTCTCCGCGCCGTCGCACCCCGGCGCGAATGCCATGGACCGCCTCTGGCGAACCCAGCGGCAATTGCGTGGCAACAGGGGTGCACCTTTTCAACCAGCGAGGCAAGCCATGTTTGCAGGCAAGGACATCGACTATAGCGCCGCCACTATCCGCAATGACGGGTTCTGGCCGGATGTGGCCGTCGCCGACTTCGAGCGCCGGCGTGCCCTGCCTGCCGATCTGGACCAGCAGACCACCGGCGCCGCCTTGCTGGCCGCCGTCTCTGAAATCAACCTGCAGCTCGCCAGCCACCAGGCCGCCCTGCAGGGCAAGGGTTATGCCAGTGCCGCCGCCGTACCGGGTCCGAGCCTTGACGATGGCGCTGACTCCGGCAGAAACGCCCTGACCGAACAGTACCTGGCCGCCGTCTTCGCACGGGCCAAGGCGGCCTTGCTGCCGGAGTTCGCCAGCGTCACCGAGCGGGCCACCGCCAACAACCAGGTGGAGCGCTCCCCGGACCAGCGCGCCCAGTTACTGGCCGAGAGCCAGCAACTGGTGCGCAGCATCAAGGGCAAGCATCGGGCGGGAGTGTCGCTGATATGAGCGCCGCCATGAACGAGCAGCAGGCCCAGGGCTACTTCCTGCAGGCACTCCACGCCGAGTTGTTGCGGGTGCTGCCGGCCAAGTGCCACAAGCGCCTGGATAGCTGGATGGAGAACGGCACCATCAAGCTCGAACCCAGGAACATGGGGCCCACCGGGGTGGACGTGGCCTGGCTCACCTATCAGGCGGTGTTCACCATCGAGCAACTGCCGTTTCGCGAGCTCGACCCGGCCATTCTGTTGGCGGCCGTCGCCGCCTGGGTGCAGGAGCACGACGAGGTGCGCGGGCAGCTCGACCTGCCCGATCCCGAATACGCCGTCACCCCGAACGACGAGCAGACCGCCGATCTCGAGATCCAGCTCCCCTTCGCCGAGCCGCTGCGGCTTATCGAGCACCCGCAAGGGCCCATCAACTGGCTCGGCAAGCACTGGAACGTGGCTCCCTATGACATCTGGGTGGCCGAACAGATTGACCTGAACGTGGGTGATTCCGGCGCTCACCCGGTGGGTGGCCTCTCATGATCACCATCACCCTGGACACCCGTCGCGGCAAAGACCAGCTCAATCTGCTGGCCCTGCCGCCCAAGCAGCGCAAGCGCTTGGTATGGCGCGCCGCCAACGAGATGAAGAAGCTGGCCGCCCGTCACGTGCGCCAGCAGCAAGACCCCAACGGCAATGCCTGGGCTCCTCGCAAGCGGGGCAAACGCAAGATGTTGCGCGGCCTGCCCAAGCTGCTGGTGATCCACGAGCCGCGCCAGGATGTGGCCGAGGTCGGGTTCAAGAAAGGCACCATGAGCGCCCACGCCGGAGTCATCGCCAACACCCATCAGAAGGGGCACACCTACAAGGTGACGGCCGCCAGCCGGCGACGCATCGCCCCCAGTGAAGGCGACAAGCAGAAGCAGGCCACCAAGGCCCAGGCCCGCAAGCTGCGGGAGCTCGGGTTCAAGCGCCCCGGTCAGCGCAAGCGCTCATACCGCTCGGCATCGCTCGGCTGGATCACCGGCCACCTCAACTACGCCCAGGCGGGGTTGCTCATCAAGAAGCTCAAGGACGAACCGGCGGCCGAGAGCTGGGAAATCCATCTGCCGGCGCGCCCGTTCCTGGGCGCCAATGCCAGACAGCGGCAACAGGCCTTCGCCCGCGCCCTGCAGAGCATCGATTACGGCTGGGACGTCAACAAGCAAGACATGAAGGGGAAATAACGGCATGTGGCCTTACGTACAGATCAACAACTTGAACCAGATGCAGGGGCCCGTGACGGAAGTCGAGCGCCACCTGCTGTTCATCGGCAGCGCCGCCAGCAACACCGGCAAGCTGCTCTCCCTCAACGCCCAATCCGACTTCGATCAGTTGCTCGGTGCCGCGGACAGCGAGCTCAAGGCCAACCTGCTGGCCGCCCGCGATAACGCTGGCCAGAACTGGTCGGCGGCGGCCTATGTGCTGCCCACCGACAAGCCCTGGCTGGACGCGGCCCGCGACGCCCAGCAGACCCAGTCGTTTGAAGGGGTCGTGGTGCTCGGGCAGGAGTGGGACCAGGCGGCCATCAACGCCGCCCACGCCCTCAACCAGGAGCTGATCGCCAAATGGGGGCGCTGGCAGTTCATGCTGCTGGCCGTACCGGCCATCGCCGACGAACAGGACTGGTCCACCTACGAGGCCGAGCTGGCCAGCCTGCAGGATGGCATCGCGGCGAGTTCGGTTTCCCTGATCCCGCAGCTTTGGCCGACCCTGGCCGGCGCCTATGCGGGCCGCCTGTGCAACCGGGCGGTGAGCATCGCCGACAGCCCCTGCAGGGTGAAGACCGGCGCCCTGGTGGGCCTTGGCAACAAGCCGGTGGACAAGGACGGGATCCCGCTGCCGCTGGCCACCCTGCAGACCCTGGAGGCCAACCGCTATTCGGTGCCGATGTGGTACCCGGACTATGACGGGATCTACTGGGCCGATGGCCGCACCCTGGATGCAGAGGGCGGCGACTACCAGGTGATCGAAAACCTGCGCATTGCCTACAAGGTGGCGCGCCGGATGCGCCTGCGCGCCATCGCCCGCATCGGGGATCGCTCGTTCAACTCCACCCCGGGCAGCACCGCCGCCGCCATCACCTACTTCGGCAAGGATCTGCGGGAGATGGCCAAGGCCGCCACCATCAACGGCCAGCCGTTCCCGGGCGACATCGCCTCCCCCCAGGATGGCGACATCCGCATCCAGTGGGTCGCCAAGAACCTGGTCTCGGTGTTTGTGGTGGTGCGCACCGTGGACTGCCCCAAGGGGATCACCGTCAACATCATGCTCGATTTGAGCCTCAACAATGGGGAGGGCTAACCCATGACCCGTCGTATCTCCGGTGCCAGCTTTGACACCACCCTCCTGGGGGCCATGGTCCACGTCGAAAAGGCCAGCCTCTCCATCACCGACAACAGCGCCGTGGCGCAAACCCGGGGGATCCCGGACGGCTTCGTCGATGGCGATGTCGCCGCGGAGCTGGAGTTCGAGCTCGATACCAAGAATTTCTCGCAGTTGGCCGATGCCGCCAAACGGGCGGGGAGCTGGCGCGGGATGGAGCCGGACGATGTGCTGTTCTACGCCGACACCGGCACCGAAACCATGAAGGTGGAGGCCTTCGGGGTGAAGCTGCTGGTCTCCGACCTGCTCGACATCGATCCCAAGGGGGGCAGCAAGAGCGTGCACAAGGTGAAAGGCTTTGTGACCTCCCCCGACTTCGTTCACCTCAACGGCGTGCCTTACCTCTCCAAGGAAGACACCCGCCACCTGCTGGGTTAAGGGGGAAGCTTGGACGACATCGACCGCGCCACCCGCCACGCCGCCCGCATGCTGGCGGTCCAACTGGCCAACCAGGTGGGCAAGGGGCACTACCAGGGGGAGAGCCTGCACCAGTGCGAAGAGTGCGACGACGACATCCCCGAGGGACGCCGCCGCCACGTACCCGGGGTGCGCCTGTGCGTCCCCTGCCAGACCCGCCTTGAGAGGCTGGGCCGCTAATCAGAGCAACGGACATGAACCACATGCCTCATAAAGACCCGACCCTCGCCACCGCCCTGCTGGCCTGGCTGATGGACAACTGGCCCGCCGTCTATGGGGCCCTGCTGGCGCTGGCCATCGCCTTCCTGCGCATCACCTACGCCGGTGGGCGGGGTCGCCGCCGGCTGATCGAATCCCTGCTGTGCGGCCTCATTACCTTGGCGGCCGCCACCGGGACCCACCTGCTCGGGATCCCCCAGGAGGCCACCCCCTTTCTGGGCGGCGTGGTGGGGCTGCTTGGGATCGACATCATCCGCGACAGGGCTGCCCTGATGTTTAGCAAGAAGGAGGACAACAATGCCGCGCAGTAATTGCCATCCCCAGATGGCCGCCTTTCTCGACCTGCTCGCCTATGCCGAGGGCACCAAGGGGCTGGGCGACGACGGTTACAACAAGCTGGTCAACCCGGCCGGGTTCTTCCAGGACTACCGCGAACACCCCGATGTGTTGGTGCGGGTCAACCCGACCCTGCACAGCACCGCCGCCGGGCGCTATCAGTTTCTGTCCCGCCACTGGCGCCACTACCAGGCGGCGCTCGGCCTGCCGGACTTTGGCCCCGTCTCCCAGGACACCTGGGCTATCCAGCTTATCCGTGAGCGCAAGGCGCTGGACGACGTGATCAAGGGGCGTATCCCCCAGGCGATCAGCAAGTGCGCCAACATCTGGGCCAGCCTGCCCGGCGCAGGCTACGGCCAGCGCGAGCACAAGCTGGCTGATCTGCTGGCCAAGTTCACCGAGTTTGGCGGGGTGCTGGCATGAGCACGGTCATCCGGTTGTTGCCGACCCTGATCGGGCTGGTGATTGGCAGCTTGCTGTTTGTCCAGGGGGAGCGACTCACCCAGCGCACACGGGAGCTCGCCACCGCCAACGACACCATTGCCACCCTGCGAGAGGCCAACGACCAGATGGGCACTGTGCTCAAGACGCTGCGACAAGAAGACAGCGCCCTGCGCCAACTGCTCGCCCACCAGAACGCCGCCCTGACCGAGCTCGACCAAGAACACAGGAAGACCGCCGATGACCTGCAACAAGCCCTGGCCACGCCGCCGGCGGGCCGCCCGAATTGTGCTAGCGAGCCTTTGCCTGGCGGCGCTCTGCGCCTGCTCCAGCCAGCCCGCGCCCGTGGTGCAAACCCGGGTGGTCAAGCGGCTGCCACCGCCGGGACTGGTGCCCCACTGCCCGGAGCCTGAATTCACGGGGAGCACCTACGGCGACGCCGTGCGGTTTATCCCTACCCTGCAGACGGCGCTGCGCCGCTGCCAAACCCAGATCACCACCTTGAACAACTGGATATCCCAAGAGGAGACAACCCCATGAGCAAGACCCTGACCCTGACTGTGGCCGGTACCGACATCAGCTTTGAACCGACCATGACCGCCTACAACGGCTTTATCAACGACATGATGCCGAGCGACAAGGTGGCGCCGGCCCACAACTACCTCAAGAAGATCGTCTGCCAGGAGAGCAAGGCCGCGCTGGACGAGTTGCTCAAGCGCCCGGGCGCCGCCCTGCAGTTGGCGGGCGCCATTAACGAGCAGTTCGCCCCCACCCTGGAGATCACCGTAAAAAACTGACCGCGCGCGCCGAGGCCATCGAGCGCAATCCCCTGGAGCAGGTGCTGGCACTACGGCGCTACTACCTGCCCCATGAAGAGGACGACCTCGACAGCCTGGCTCGCGCCATCTGGTTAGACAAACAGCATCGAGAGTCCAACGCCACCGCCGTGGCCGAGGGCATTGCCAAAGCACTGAACGGGTAACGACTGATGGCCTGGATGGAAAAATTGATGATGCAGGTGGCCCTGGTTGACCAGGTCACCAAGCCCCTTGCTGGCATCAATGCCCAGATGGACAAGGTCAGCAAGGCGGGCCGCCAGGGCTGGAGCAACATGGCCATGGGGGCCACCACCCTGGCCGCCGGCGGGCTGGCGGTGCAGGCGGCACTCGGCCCCGCCATCGAGATGGACCGGGCCCTCTCCGAGGTGGCCTCCCTCGATGTGCAAAAGGACGTGCTCGGCGCGCTTGGCCAGGAAGCCCTCAAGCTGTCCGTGCAGTATGGCAACTCGGCCACCGAGATTGTCCGCTCCTCCTACGACATCCAGTCAGCCATCGCCGGACTGGAGGGCAACGAGCTGCCCGCCTTCACTCGCGCATCCACTACCTTGGCCAAGGCCACCAAGGCCGACACCGCCACCATCACCAACTACATGGGCACCATGTACGGCATCTTCGAGCAGCAGGCCAAGCAGATGGGCAAGGCCAACTGGGTGGAAGATGTCGCCGGCAAAACGGCGCTGGCGGTGCAACTGTTCAAGACCACCGGCCAGGGCATGGCCGATGCCTTTGGGGCCATCGGGGCCAACGCCACGGCGGCCGGGGTGTCGATGGATGAGCAGTTCGCCGTGCTGGGTCAACTGCAGGCCACCATGGGTGGCGGCGAGGCCGGGACCAAGTTCAAGGCGTTCCTGGCCGGGGTGGGCAGTGCCCAGAAGGCGCTCGGCATGAAGTTCACCGATGCGGCGGGCAACATGCTGCCGGTGCTCACCATCCTCGACAAACTCAAGGCGCGCTATGGCGAGACCCTGAGCGTGGCCGAAGGGGACGAGCTCAAAAAGGCGTTCGGCTCGGATGAGGCGGTGGCCATGGTCAAACTTCTGATGACCAACACCAAGGCCCTTTCCACCAACATCAACGCCCTGGGCAACACCCACGGCATGGGCAAGGCCGAGCAGATGGCTGCCTCAATGACCGACCAGTGGGAACGGGTGACGCAAGGATGGTTCGCTATCCGGGCCGCCGCCTTTGGGGTGGTGCTACCGGCCATCAACAAGGTGGTGGGGGTCTTTGCCGACGGCGCCGACACAGTGCTGCGCTGGACCCACCTCTTCCCGAACCTCACCCGGGCGGTGAGCTATGCCCTGCTGGCCATCGTGGGCCTCGGCATGGTGACCGGTGCCTGGCTGCTGGTCGCTGGCGTGGCCAAGCTGGCCACCCTGGGGCTCGGCATTGCCTGGTCGCTCCTGATCGCCCCGCTCAACCTGCTCAAGGCTGGGCTGGTTGCCTTTCGCGCCATCCTGCTGGCCGTCAACATCATGATGGCCGCGAACCCGGCCGTGCTGCTGGCCTATGTGGTCGGCGGGCTGCTCGTCGGGGCTATTGGGCTGGCTATCTACTACTGGGACGACCTCAAGAAGACCCTGGCGGATTGGGGCGTTTTTGAGGCAGTCCAGGCGATGATCGACGGAGCCGCCGCTGGCTGGGACAGCTTCATGCAGCTACTCGGCAACCTGAGCCCCTTCCAGTTGCTGGGTCGGGCGGTGGACTGGCTGATCGAGAAGCTCAACCTGATCCCGGGGGTCAATATCGAGCTCGGCGGCATGCCGGACCTGCAGATGCCTGCGCTCACCCCGCTGACCCTCCCGCTCATGCCGGGGACGGTCAGCGCCCCCATGGCGGCAGAGCAGCAACAGGCCTCGATCACCGCCCCCCTCGCCCGCTACCGCCAGCCGGAGCAGAGCAAGGTGCCGGCCGGCGGGTTGGGCCAGCAGCTGATCCAGGCCAACGCGGCCGCGAGCGCTGCCAACCAGAAGCCCGCCAAGTCCCTGCATATCGGCGAGGTGCACATCACTAACCAGAACCCCATGACCCCGGAGCAGCTGGCCGAAAACGCCTGGCTGGAGACCAAGTGATGAACGAACCCAAGTACATCGACATCCTGGTGGTGAACGGCGCCTGGCAGCTCGATGCCGGCGGCCAACCCCGCACCACCCAGGACCGCCACAGCATCGGCCAGGACATCAAGCACCGCATCATGGAATCCGGCCTCGCCCGCAAGCTCATCGGCGAGCGCAGCCCGACCCTGCGCAGCGACGTGATGACCGAGATTGAGCTGCTGGTTGAAGACGACGAGCGGCTGGTGCCCGGCACCATCTTCATCAGCGAAGAGGCCCCCGACCGGGTGCTGGTCACCGCCCGCACCTATGAATTCGGCGAACTGGAGGTAACCCTGTGAACCTGCGCCCGACTGTGGACTTTATGGCCCTGCTGGCCGAGGCCGGCGTGCCGACCACCGAGGCGGCCATGGAGACCGAGCTCAAAAAGGAAGTGGTGGCCGCCGGCTCCCTCATCACCAACGACAGCGACGTGAGCCCCTTCTGGCGGCTGGTGCGCGGCGTGGTCATCACCCCGGCCCTCTGGCTTATCCGCACCCTGCTGGCGGGCCACGTGCTGCCCAACACCTTCGCGGCCACCGCCACCGATGCCTATCTCGACCTCAAGGCCTGGGATGTGGATCTCACCCGCAAGGCGGCCCAGAAGACCCGAGGCCTGGTCAATTTCGTGAAAGCCAACCCGAGCGACGCCGTCACCATCCCGGCCGACATCTGGGTCACCACCGAGCGCATCAACAGCACCATCTATCGCCTGCGCCCCCTGCAGGCGGTGGTGAGCCCCGCCGGGGAAGCGGTGGCCCGGGTGGTGTGCGAGGCCGAGCTCGCCGGCGCAGCCTGGAACCTGGCCCCGGGCTATTACAACCTGCTGAGCGAACCGGTGACCGGCATCCTCTCGGCCCGCAACGATGACAAGGAGTGGATCACCACCCAGGGCAGCGACGTCGAAAGCAACGACGCGCTCGGTCTGCGCATCCAGAACCAGTTTTCGGCGGTGGGCCGTTACCACATCGATGCGATTTACCGATCCATGCTGGCGAGCGTCGCGGGGATCCGCGCCGATCACATCTTCTTCGAGCACGACGCCCCGCGGGGACCCGGTACCGCCAACGCTTACATCCTGCTGGAGGTGGGGGCCACCCCAGCCAGCCTCATCAACCAGCTCAACGACTACGTGGGCCGCCAGGGCAACCATGGCCACGGGGATGATCTGTTCGTGATGAGCATTCCCGAGACCCAGCACAGCCTTACCCTGGCGCTCTGGCCGCAAGCCAACCTCAGCGACGAGCAAAAGGCCGCGCTCAAAGCCGGCGCCGAGAACCTGGTCAGGGCGGCGTTTCGCCAGTCGGCAGACTTCCCGGCCGTCACCCGCACCTGGCCACGCTCGCGCTTCTCGCTCTCCCAGCTTGCCCGCGAGCTGCACAGCCAGTTCCCGCAGCTCCAGAGCCTGCGCTTTGGCGAGAGTGACATCGTTGCGGGGCTGGCCATCCCACGATTGAAAACGCTGACGGTGACCCTGCATGACTGACCCGACCCCCCTTGAGCACGAGCGGCAGGCGCCAGTGCTACCCAATGCCAGCGCCCCCTGGTGGGAAGACGGCTACACCATCAGCCCGGCCCATGCCGAGCCGGGGTTCCTGGCCAAGGGCATCAACGCCTTCTGGCAACGGCTCAAGGGCTGGTTGCTGCTGCCGCTGGCCCAGCAAGACCCGCTGACCTGCTCGGAGTCCTTGCTGGCCCTGCTCGCCTGGGAGCGGGACATCACCCGTTTCAATGGCGAACCGATTGAGCTCTTTCGCAAGCGGGTCAAATTCGCCTTTGTGAACGCCCGGGACGCCGGCGAAGTGGCGGGCTTTAAACGCATCTTCGAGCGCCTTGGCATCGGCTGGTGCGACATCCACGAACGCCAGGCCGGCACACCCTGGGACGTCATCACCATCGAAGTGACCGACAGCGCCATCGCCAGCAATCAGCAGTTGATGGAAACCCTCATCCAACACTATGGCCGCACCTGCCGCCGCTACCGCTTCCAGGTGGTTTACCCGGTCACCGCCACCCTGCGCCCCGGTCGCATCGACATGAACCAGCAGGTGTTCGGCGCATCACTCAAGAGGACCCCATGAGCCAGATCATTACCAACGCTTTCGCCAGCTACCTGCAGGCGAGCCTCGCCAACCAGACGCCGGTGGTGCTCGATGAGTTCGTGCTGGCCAACATCCCGGGCCTGGACCCGAACCAGCCGATAAGCCCGGATCTCGGCTTGCCACCGGCGGGCCAGATAGTGCATCGCCGCACAGTCGATCAGCGCGGTCGCATCAACAACGACGCGGTGGCCTACACCATCGTGATGGACACCACGGTCGGCGATTTCAGCTTCAATGCCCTGTACCTCATCAACAAGGCCAGCGGCATGGTGGGGATGATTGTGCACAAGGGACTGGAGACCAAACTCAAGACCAATGAGGCCACCGGCCAGACCGGCAACAGCCTGGTCAAGTCCATGCTGATGGAGTACGACCGGGCTTCCGAGGCTACCGCCACCCACGTGGACGCCAGCACCTGGCAGATTGACTATGCCGCCCGCCTGCGCGGGATGGACGACGATCTGCGCCTGCAGGCGCTGCAGTTCTTCGGGCCAGCCACCTTCTACGGCGACGGCTTCAAGCTGGTGAACGAATCCGGCGTCTACAAGGTGCAGCCCGGGGTGGCCTATGTGGGCGGCCTGCGCGCCCAGCTCGACGAGGTCAGGAAAATCACCCCCGGCGCCAAACCGGTGGGGCTCTGGCTCGACATCTACCGGGCGGGCTCTTTGCTCAATGCCTGGGTGAATCACTTCACCCTCACCCTGAGCGTGCCGGCCCTTACCGACTATGTGGACGGCAACGGCAATCAGCACCATGTGGCCAAGGTCGCCATCATCAACAGCGACGGCAGCGTCACCGACCTGCGCCGAAAGCGCACCATCGAGCTCTCCGGGGATGTGACTGGCAAGGGGATCCTGGAGGATGCCCAGGGCGTCAATATCGCGGTGGAGGTCAAGGACAACAGCCACGGCCATCTGATGGAGAACGTGTCCGGGTTAACGCAAGCGCTGGCCAGCAAGCTCGATGTCAGCGGCTACAAAGCCCGTCGCGACATGTTGAATAACAACGGGGCGACGTTCGGCTACACGGCCAACAAAGACTTGGATAGCTGTTTGGCTGGTGACTTCGGGCTCTACGAGAAAAAGACCTGTCCAAATTCACCGCCGACAGCAAACGCCTATTTCTACTGTGAGACCAAGCGCATCTACGCGGCCGAGGCCCTGCTCCAGGTCGCCTGGTCTTACGACGGGGGTGGTGTGCTGGCCATGCGTAACTACAGCATGAACACCTCAAACTGGAGCCCGTGGCGCGAGGTCTTCGACACTGGCCACAAGCCGACCATCCAGGAAGTCGAAGGCCTGCAACAAGCCCTGAACGGCCTTTCGCCCACGTCTCACTCGCACCCGGGCTCCTGGCTCAACCCCATCAATCTGGGTACCGAAGACCTCGACACCCTGAAAGAACCCAAGGTGTATGCCCAGCATGCCAACGCCAACACCTCGGCCGCACGCCACTACCCGGAGAACAGCGCGGGGGCGCTCATCGTCAGCGCTGGCGCCGGCCCCCAGCAGACCTACCTGGTCTACAACTCCAGCCGGGTCTGGCGCCGGGCGCAGTACAGTACCGGCGCCTGGACACCCTGGACCCGGGATTACAACACCGGCAACAAGCCCACTCTGGCCGAGCTCGGCGCGGCTGCAGCGAGCCATTCTCATCCTTGGTCCCAACTGACCGGGATCCCGGCCTACGCATCGCGCTGGCCCAGTTGGGCAGAGGTCACCGGCAAGCCCGGCACCATGCCGCCGTCTGCCCATACCCACACCGCAGCACAGGGCAACGCTGATGTGGTGGCCGGGGGCGTCGGGCAAATCGGAACTTATGGCTTTTTCTTCACCAAGGCCGCCGGTGCCTATGCCCCCGGCCGCACCCTGCCCGGCAGCAGTTTGCGCTGGTCTTCTACTGACATGCACGAATCAGATACTGGCGGTGGGAGTCCTGCAGGGACTTGGAAACTCATGGGCTATTACGCAAACAACGCTTGGACCAAATCACTTTGGATAAGGATTGCCTGATGGAGATCATCACCGCCAAAAACGTCATCGCCTACACCGACCAACCGGACGCCCTGGACATGGAGGTGGCCTTTGCCCACCTGCCCGGCCAGTTCGTCACCTTTACCGCCCGCAAGGACGACTCGGCCGAGCACGGGCGTGAGCTCTATGTGCGCGCCATGTTTGGCGAGTTCGGCGAGATCCGCACGTTGGCCCAGCCCGAGGACCTGCCGAGCGAAGCCGAGCAACAGAGCAAACTGGATGCCCTGCAGGCCGACGTTGCCCTGCACATCGCCCCTCTGCAGGACGCCAAAGAGCTGAAGCTGGCTACCCCGCAAGAGCTGGCCAAGCTGGAAGCACTGCAACGCTATCGCATCGCCCTGATGCGCCTGCCACAAAGCGAGGGATGGCCAAGTTCGGTTACCTGGCCGGAGATGCCCCAATGAGTTGGGCCCAGGGGGCGCTGCGCTGGCCCGCAAGTGCCGGCAGCATACACACCCGCGCCCGGGAGGTGCTGGGGCAGCTTCCGGCGAGCCAGGCGAGCGCCATTGGCCGACTGCAGGGGCTGGCTGCTGGGGCCCAGTATCGGCGCCACCCACTTAGCGAGGCGGCCGAGGGTTTGGCTGGCCTTCGGGCCGAGCTCGACCGGTTGCTGGTGAATGGCCATTGCCTCACCGTCACCCCCTATCAGCACGGGGTGGGCCAACATCAGGGCAACCAGCACCATCTGTCCGCCCCCAACGCGGTGGCAGCCCTGGCCGCCAAGTTGCAGGATGGCGCCGACCCACGCCTGCCCAGCGGGCAGCAGCATGCCCTCGCCTGGCTGGTGACCGGCAACAGCGCCGAGGATCTGGCCCGACAGTTGCTGCCCCTCTGCGCCCTGCTGCCGCTGCCGGAGTGGTGCGCCACCCTGCGCCGCCTCACGGCCAGTAACGACCCCATGCACCAGCCAAGCGCCGCCAGGGTGCCGCGCTGGCGTGCCGGTGAGCCCCTTTGCTGGGCCCCTCTGCGCCCTGCCAGGGCAGCCGTTGGTGCTGAGCTGGCGCAACTGGAGAGCCTCGCCCGGGATAGCCAGAACCCCATCGACAAGCTGCAAGGGCTCGCCGTGCGCCGTAGCGCCCGCCTCGATGAACTGGCCACCGTCCTGACCGAGCTGGGCAAACTCTCCGGCACGCTCTGGCACTGGCAAGGTCAGGGAGATGTGCCAAGCCTCGCCACCCAGCTCGGACAGAGCACGCCCCCCGACCACAGCATGAGCATGACGGTCGGTGCCCTACTGCTCTCCCCCTCCCCGCTCACCTTCTGGCAGGAGTTGACCCCATGAGCCAAGCCATGCTGACCCTGGATGGCGAACCCATCATCATGAAGTCGATGCGCGTCTCCGCATCGATGCAGTTTCAGGACAAAGACCAGAGCGGCCAGACCAGCTCGACCAGCAGCGCCGAACAGGGCGCCAAGGGCAAGGAGCTCGACGTCTCCGGCCTTATCCCGTTCAAGGAGGAGCGCATGCTGAGTCGGCTGTTTGAGCTGGCCGATGCCAAAGGTAGCGGCGGCAAGCGCCACATCTACCGGGTCGGGTCGCTGTTGGCCAAGTCGGTGAAGGTGCGCCAAGCGAGGTTCGCAGGGCGCATCACCGCAAGCGAACAGGAGGGGCTGCTCGCCTGGCAAGTACAGTTCACCTTGAAGGAGTTCAACTCGGTACCGGAGAAGCGTGAGCAGCGCCTGCCCAAGCAAGCCTCGACGGTGGGCCAGGGTACTGCAAACACCACCGCCGCCAAGCCTGGCGGCAAAGGAACCGGGGACGAAGCGCCGGACCTCAGCAGCTTCGAGCGCTACGTGCTCCAACCGATGGATGACATGCTGGCATGAAACTGACCACCTCACTGACCCTCGCAAGCCAGCCGGTGCACCTTATCGACCATGACCTGGTGCTGGATCTCAACGCAGGCGGCCGCGCCGCCCTCACCATCGAGGGATCCGCTCTCAAGGGGCAGATCTTCACCCTGGACACCGGCTATAACGGCGACTTGCGGCGCTGGTTCACCGGCTACGTGTACGACGTACAGCCCGCCGCCAACGGTGCCAGCAAGCTGTTGTGCCGGGAGCTCGCCGGTGCCCTGGGATCCCGCCTGCCAGTCAGCCAGCAGCATGCCACCCTGCGCGGTCTGCTGGCCTGGCTGACCGACCGCTGCGGGCTCACCTTCCTGCTGCCCCAGGGGGCAGACTACACCGACCGCCCTATCCCCAACTTCACCAGCGCCGGCACCGGCTATCAGTTGCTCGATAACGCCGGGCGCGCCTTCGAGGTGCCGGACTTTGTCTGGTACCAGCAACCGGATGGCGCCATCTACGTGGGGAGCCACGCCCATAGCCGCTGGCACGACAAGGTGGTGACGCTCGATCCCGCCTGGTCAGGGAGACAGGCGGGCGACACCCTTACCCTGTCGCCGGTGCCGGCCATCCGGCCCGGGGCCATCATCAACGGCAAGCGGGTGATGCGGGTACGTCTCAAGGGCGATGAGATGACCCTGACCACGGCGACACCCGGCAAACCGGTGAAGTCGCCGGAGCGGCGCAAGATGGAGGGCGAGTTCCCGGAGCTCGCGGACAAGATGCACTTACCCAAGTTCGGGCGGGTCGAGGCGGTCAGCGATCAGGCCACTGCCGGCCAGCTCAATGATCCCT
The DNA here is from genome assembly GCF_040908425.1 of Aeromonas sp. R2-1. Classification (NCBI taxonomy): domain Bacteria; kingdom Pseudomonadati; phylum Pseudomonadota; class Gammaproteobacteria; order Aeromonadales; family Aeromonadaceae; genus Aeromonas; species Aeromonas sp. R2-1. The sequence continues at coordinate 64,475 of NZ_JBFODR010000021.1, read as the reverse complement.
TTCGCCCGCGCTACGCGGTGGATGTGCAACTGCTGGGCGAGGATGGCCAGCCGGACAAGGCAGCCCCGCTGTATCGGGCGGTGCCGCTGCCGGTGCTGTTCGGCGGGCAGGAGCAGGGCCTGCTGCAGTTCCCCATCGAGGGGACCCTGGTTGAGCTGGGGTTTGCCTTCGGTCGGGCCGACCGGCCCTTTATCCGCACCGTGCTCGGCAGCGGCTGGGCCTTGCCCGACATCACCCCGGGCGAGCAACTGCAGCAGCAACGGGCCGAGGTGTTCAAACGCATCGATACCGTGGGGAACCTCTGCCGCCACACCGACCGCCACCTGCACGACCAGGCCCTGAAGATGCATCACCAAAGCGATGACTACCTGGGGGACCATGACCAGCATCGGCTGCAGGTGGCGCAGCACAGCGTCGAGGAGGTGGGCGGGTTCAAGCTCATCGAGGCGCTGGGGGCCATCGAGCTGCTGGCCGGCGACGATCTCACTTTGGGGAGCCTCGGCAATCTGAGTCAGACCACGGCCGGGGATCTGGTTGAGGTGGTGGGACAACTACGCCGGGCGGTCGCCGGCGAACTGCAGCACCTGGAAGCGCCCCGTTCCTGGGTGGGGACAGATAGCGTGAACATCTTCCGGCTGCTGCTGCAACTGATGAACGTGGTGGAGCAACTGGCCGCCGCCACGGCTGGCCATACCCACGGCAGCGGACCCGCACCAGGGAACAGTGCAGCCATGACCGGACAAAGCCAACAAGCCGGGCAACTGGCCAGCACCCTCTCCCCCATCATCGAGTAACTCACCAAGCGAAGAAGGCCCCACAATGTGGGGCCTTCTTCTTGTCTGCCTGACAGCGCCTGAGCATGGCCAGGGAAGGGCGCCGCATGAAGAGGCGCCATCGGGCAGCGCTGCATCATACGTGAAGCCTGCGCACGCTCACAGTCTCCTGACGAGCAACGGAAACACCCACGGCGGCGTCTGCGCCACGGAATCCGCGCTCATCCGCTCCCGCCTGCGGGGTTCATCAAGAAAATTATTTGCAAAAGTGGATTAGCGCAAAACCATAGGCCCAGACCGCGCCACATCAAGGATCCGCAAGGCGTTGAGGATCTGCAAAGAAGGATCTTTTTTGCAGCGATTTACAGTTTGGATGAGAGCTATTTAACAACGATGAGGCCATAACTCTTTGAATATATTTGATTAATCTAATTTTTCGTGACTATTTGAATGAACGGGCAGGATCTGTAGCCTTACTTCGAAATGACAAAAAGCCTCTTATTTTCATATTGTTAAGTGATAGCTACTATGTTTTGGAAACTGAACGGTTGCAAACTCGCGCCATACATCCCAACCGCTCACACACATTTTCATCCGTCGTAGGAACGGTACAATATTGGACATGTTTGAAGCTCGCAATGTCTTACGTAGGGACACATGAAGAAGAGAAAAGAGATTAACTGGGAACGCTGGCACTGGTTAAGACAACACCTCAAACGGGTGCGAAAAACACCAGAACCAGAAGAACCTCAATCTGAGATATCCAAATTCCTAACTATCATTTTCGCCGCGATCCCATTAATAACTGGTGGCATCTACCTAATCGGAATGGCTTATCATTTTGGTGAGTGTTCTGCTCATGGACTGGACATCATTGAATTCCCATGGCCTGCAGATGTCACCCTAGCGATGGGATTCCTACAACTACTTAACTCAATTAAAGAGTATGTGGGGCCCATAACACTAGGGGCCATTAGCCTAGTGACAATCTTCATTTGTTTGCTCTTCAGCCCTGGGCTCCGGTTAGGATGGGCATGGTTCTGTCACCGTCAGTTTTCTAAGTCACCAAATAAACTCCGGCATTTTTTCCGGAGAGGAGCCCGTGTACCGCCCCACCGACTCTTCTTCTTGTTAATCTGGGTAAAAATTTTCTACGACAGATTTGCCATTCTGCTGATTCCACCTTTACTCGCTCTCATGCCGGCCTACTTTAGCTTTAACCAAGGAGTAAAGGCTGCCGAAGCCCACATCAAACCAGTAGATAGTATTGAATGGACTACAGATAGAAATAGCACTCAGTCTGCTCTGCTAGGAGATACTCCGCACATCCGCCTGATGTGTAATAGCACTCATTGTGCCTATCGCTTAAAAGGAGGGTTAGTCCGGCTCGTGCGCCACGAGCAGGTCGAACAGGTGACCTGGATGGTCCCCAAAGACACTCCAGATAAAACGTCGAAAGAAAGCAGCAAAGAGAAATAACACAGCTCAAAAAAGTGATGATTCTTTATGTCCTTCAACTGCTGACCAAAAAGAAGGCCCCAATATATGGGGCCTTCTTCTAGTTGTGTGGTACCCAAGTCAGTGAGCAGCCAACTCACGAAAAAGGTCTGGCTTATCCTGGATAAGCCCCAACACTTTGGCAGCCAATCCCGTTGGATTGCGGCGCCGGGTTTCCCAGCTTTTGACCGTATCCACACTCGTTCCCAGTGCTTGGGCAAACTCCTGTTGCGATACCTTGAGGGCTAGGCGGATGGCCTTAACGTCTGCGACCTCGTATTTGGTCCGTGCAGCAGGCTCTACGCGACCCTGCTTGATCTCGACAGCCTCTTCCAGGGAAGCCTTCAGTTCGTCAAACATGTTCATATCAAACCTCCCCTTTCAGTAACGTGGTCAATTTCTTCAGCTCTGCCTTTTCTGCCGCAGTGAGGCTCTCTTTCTCACTCTTCGCATACGCCAGTACCAGGTAAATCGTCTCTACAGTTGCCAAGAAGTAGATCACCCTGGCACTGCCGCTTTTCCCTTGCTGGCCTGTTGCCATTCGAACTTTTCGCAAGCCACCAGTACCTTGGATCAAGTCGCCTTTCTCTGGCTGGGCAATCAGCTCGACTTGCAGTGCTCTGAGCTCATCGTCTGTCGCTAAGGCTTTTATCTGTCTGGTGAAGATAGACGTCTCAATAAATTCAATCGCGTGACTCACGCATCACTCACTCTGAGCATTCATCATGGTGTACATAGTACACATCACGAGTCAGCGAGGCAACATGGCCATTCTGGCTGTGCCACACCCTTGCAGCCAATACGCCCACCAGGCTCTCAGCCTACGATGGCATCGAGCAAAATAAATGGGGCAATATGTGGACATTAAAAACAAAAAATCCATATAAAACAGCTAATTACAGATACAAAAAAGGAGGCCAGAGCCTCCTTTATTTTTATAACAGAGCTGGATTAGACCAGAGCTGCTTTAGCTTTTTCAACCAGGGCGGTGAAAGCCAGCTTGTCGTGAACGGCGATATCGGACAGGATCTTGCGATCGATCTCGATGGAAGCCTTCTTCAGACCGTCGATCAGACGGCTGTAGGACAGGCCGTTCTGACGGGCTGCAGCGTTGATACGCGCAATCCACAGCTGACGGAACTGACGCTTCTTCTGGCGACGGTCACGGTAGGCATACTGACCAGCTTTGGTTACCGCTTGTACCGCTACGCGGTAGACACGGGAACGGGCGCCGTAGTAACCCTTGGCGGCTTTCATTACTTTCTTGTGACGAGCGCGAGCGGTCACACCACGTTTAACTCTTGGCATTTTTCACATCCCCCCTTATGCGTACGGCAGACAAGCGACAACACGTTTGTGGTCGGCAGCGGAAACAAAGAACTTAGGTCCCAGCTGACGCTTACGCTTACTGCTCTTCTTGGTCAGGATGTGACGCAGGTGGTTGTGCTTGCACTTGAAGCGACCTGAGCCAGTCTTCTTGAAGCGCTTTGCGGCGCCCCGGTTGGTTTTCATCTTCGGCATTTCATACTCCGCATTGTGAGTGACAACAAAATCGCAAGGCGAACCGACTCATGGGGCCAGCCCCATGAGTCAATTTCTTGTGGGCCTTAAGATTTCTTCTTGGGTGCGAGGACCATCACAGCTTGACGGCCTTCGACTTTCGGGAACGATTCGACTACGGCCAGCTCTTCCAGATCGTTCTTGACGCGCTCGAGAACCTTGATACCAAGATCCTGGTGGGCCATTTCACGACCACGGAAGCGCAGGGTGACCTTTGCCTTGTCCCCGTCTTCCAGAAAGCGAACCAGGTTGCGTAGTTTTACCTGATAGTCGCCTTCGTCGGTGCCAGGACGGAATTTGATTTCCTTGACCTGGACGACTTTCTGCTTTTTCTTCTGTTCTTTGGTGGTCTTGCTCTTTTCGTAGAGGAATTTGCCGTAATCCATGATCCGGCAAACGGGCGGCTCAGCGTTCGGACTGATCTCGACCAGATCCACTCCTGCCTCAAGGGCCAAGTTCAGCGCATCCTGAATGGAGGTGATGCCAATGGCTTCACCATCCAGACCAGTCAGACGAACTTCTTTCAGACGGATCTCTTCATTGATCCGGTGAGCGCGGGCTTGCGGTTGCTTGCCCAGTTTTTTTCCGCCTTTTATAGCTTATTCCTCCACTTTCTTTTGTCCGCGGGTCTGAACTTCCTGGGTCAACAGAGCAATCAGCTCTTCAACAGGATAAGAGCCCAGGTCAGCCCCTTTACGAGTACGCACTGCAATCTTGCCGGCTTCTACTTCTTTGTCGCCGCAGACCAGCATGAAGGGTACTCGCTTCAAAGTATGCTCGCGGATTTTAAAGCCAATCTTCTCATTTCTCAAGTCCGCTTTTGCGCGAAGGCCCGCATCATTCAATGCCTTGGCAACTTTCACAGCATAATCGGCCTGGTTATCCGTGATATTCATGACCACGGCCTGGGTCGGAGCCAGCCAGGTCGGGAACAGACCGGCGTACTCTTCCGTCAGGATCCCGATGAAGCGCTCCAGCGAGCCCAGAATGGCGCGGTGGATCATCACGGGGATGTGGCGCTCGTTGTCTTCGCCCACATAGGTGGCGCCAAGACGGCCCGGCAGGGCAAAGTCGAGCTGCACGGTACCACACTGCCAGGCACGATCAAGGCAATCGTGCAGGGTGAACTCGATCTTGGGACCGTAGAAAGCCCCCTCGCCCGGTTGCAGGTCGAACTTCAGGCCGTTGAGTTCCAGCGCCTCGGCCAGCGCGGCCTCGGCGCGATCCCAGGCTTCATCAGAGCCGATACGCTGCTCCGGACGGGTCGAGAGCTTGACCACGATGTTTTCGAAACCGAAGGTACCGTAGACGTCATAGACCATGCGGATGCACGCAGACACCTCTTCCATGATCTGCTCTTCGGTACAGAAGATGTGGGCGTCATCCTGGGTGAAACCCCGTACCCGCATCAGGCCGTGCAGGGAGCCTGATGGCTCGTTGCGGTGGCAGGAGCCGAACTCGGCCATGCGCAGCGGCAGATCGCGGTAGGATTTCAGACCCTGGTTGAAAATCTGCACGTGACCCGGGCAGTTCATCGGCTTGATGGCGTACTCGCGGTTTTCGGACTGGGTGGTGAACATGGCCTGGGCGTATTTCTCCCAGTGACCTGAACGCTCCCACAGCACGCGATCCATCATGAAGGGGCCTTTCACCTCCTGATAGTCGTACTCTTTGAGCTTGCCGCGGATGAAGGTTTCCAGCTCGCGGAAGATGGTCCAGCCGTCGTTGTGCCAGAACACCATGCCCGGCGCTTCTTCCTGCATGTGGTACAGGTCGAGCTGCTTGCCGATCTTGCGGTGGTCGCGCTTGGCGGCCTCTTCCAGACGCTGCAAATACGCCTTGAGCTGCTTCTTGTCGGCCCAGGCGGTGCCGTAGATGCGCTGCAGCATCTTGTTGTTGGAGTCGCCGCGCCAGTAGGCGCCGGACATCTTCTGCAACTTGAAGTGGTGGCAGTGACGCATGTTGGGCACGTGCGGGCCGCGACACATGTCGATGTACTCTTCGTGATGATAGAGACCGGGCTGGTCATCACGGGCTATGTTCTGATCCAGGATCTCGACTTTGTAGGTCTCGCCACGGGCTTCGAACACGTCGCGCGCTTCCTGCCAGGAGACCTTCTTCTTGATGACGTCGTAATCCTTGGCGGCCAGCGCCAGCATGCGCTCTTCCAGGGCAGCCAGATCTTCGTCGGTCAGGGTGCGGTCGAGATCGATGTCGTAGTAGAAACCGTTGTCGATGACAGGACCGATGGCCATCTTGGTCTGGGGCCAGAGTTGCTTGATGGCATGACCCAGCAGGTGAGCACAGGAGTGGCGCAGGATGTCCAGACCTTCTTCGTCTTTGGCGGTGATGATGGCCAGGGAGGCATCGGCTTCGATCAGCTCGCAGGCATCCACCAGTTCACCGTTTACCCGACCGGCAATGCACGCCTTGGCGAGACCGGGACCGATGTCCGCGGCCACATCCATGACGGAAACGGCGTGGGCAAATTGACGTTGGCTGCCGTCAGGCAGAGTAATGATTGGCATTAGGTGTTTCCTTATACAGTGGTGACCCCTACCAAAGGCCACATGCAGGTTGGAGAAACCCTTTCATGTCCAGCTGTTCACTCCCGAGTTTCACCGTTCACAATACGGTTGGTACACGGCAGTGGCACACCATATGGCGTGTGCAAGGCCATCCATTGAGAGGTACAGCGGGGGATTGTATCAGACGCGACAACCCAGACAAGCTGTCTTGGCGATTTTGCATACCGCCTAAGCGCGGGTGTCAACCTGTCCTACTTGCGAGGGCGCCCTTCTGCTGCCATACCCTGTACCAGATTGAGGCGTCAGCCAAAGCAAGGAGAGCATGATGTACACCTACGACATTTCATTTCCGGAGCATGCAGAAAAGCTGGTTCATCCGGATCACCTTCTCACGACTCACTGTCCCGTCCATATCGGTGAGCTGGTGATCCTGGGTGATGGCAGCAAGCGGGAGGTATGCAGCATCGTCCACAGTGCCGAGCGCAGTACACTCTATGTCACGGACGTGACGCCCGGCAAAGTCACCGCCAGCCGTTGATCCCTAACCGGCGTTCAGAAATGAGTGGCCATTGAAATCGAAGGCGCTGCGCCCCTCCTCGGCCAGCGCCATCTCCTGCAATACCTGGAGTGCCATCTTGTTGCCCTTTTGCGAGGCCTGATAGAGCCACTGCTTCGCCTCGGCCAGTTCAACCCGCCCGTTGACCCCCATCAGGTGCAGGATGCCCACCTTCAGCATGGCGGGCACATCACCGTTTCTGGCTGCCAGCTCCATCCAGCGAAACGCCTCGTGCAGATCCCGCTTCACCCCGGCCCCGCGCAGATAGACCTCTCCCAGCCGATACTGGCCGAAAGCGTCCCCCGCCTGCGCAGCCTGACGATAGAGTCGGATGGCGCGATCCATATCCTGCTCGCTCCCCTGCCCCACTTCATGGCTCCAACCCATCAGCGCCTGTGCCCGTGGCTGGCCCTGCTCCGCCAGGGGCGCCCAGATCCGGGTCGCCTCATCAAAGTGCCCTGTCCGCCAGGCGCGGTTGGCCGCCGCCAGCTCCTGCTCGGTGGAGAGCGGGATCAGACGCCAGATGACCAGCGCAATGAGGGCGATGAAGAGCCAGCGGGCGGTAGTAGGTTGCATGACATTTTCCGTGATCTGGTTCGCATTTCGTCTATGTAAACGAAATGTAGCAACAGATCAAGCAGGAGATCACCCGGGTTCACCCTCTTTCATGGGGTCGCTCTTTGCGAACTTGCAGTTTGACGGGCTACACAGCAAAATAACTGTATATATAAACAGTGCATTGGTGATGTGATGGCAGGACGAGGCGCGAACCACAATGTCGAGCACCGCTTCAGCGGCCCGCAAATCGAAACCGTTGACGACGGCTGGAGTCAGAGCGACTGGGACGCGGCATTTGCCGCCAGCGCTCCCCGCACCGAGGTGACGGAGATCAGCGCCCGCAGCATCATCAGCTACAACGATTCGCCGGATCTTCCCTTCGGTCGCTCCATCAATCCCTATCAGGGGTGCGAGCATGGCTGCATCTACTGCTATGCCAGACCCAGCCACGCCTACCTTGAGCTCTCCCCCGGGCTGGATTTCGAGAGCAAGCTGTTTGCCAAAACCAATGCTGCCGAGCTGCTGCGACGGGAGTTTGCCAAGCCAGCCTATCAGCCGCAAACCATCGTACTGGGGGCCAATACCGATCCCTATCAACCCATCGAGCACCACTATCGCCTGACTCGCGAACTCCTGACGGTGATGCTGGCTCATCGCCATCCGGTAGGGCTCATCACCAAGAGCGCCATGATCCTGCGCGACCTCGATCTGCTGACCGAGCTGGCCCGGGAAGGGTTATGCCAGGTGATGGTGTCGGTCACCACCCTCAATGAGACGCTGAGGCGACAGCTGGAGCCCAGGGCCAGCACGGGGGTTGGGCGGATCAAGGTGATCGAACGACTGGCCAAGGCCGGTGTGCCGGTCGGCGTGCTCGCCGCCCCCATGGTCCCCAGGCTCAACGAGCCGGAACTGGAACAGATCATCAAGGCCGCCGTCGACGCCGGGGCGGGCTGTGCGGATTACATCTTGCTGCGATTGCCCCACGAGCTCACCACCCTCTTGTGCGACTGGCTCGATACGCACTATCCCGGCCAGAAAGAGGCGATCCTCAACCAGCTGCGGGCAAGCCGGGGTGGCGCACTCAACAGCGCCACCTTTGGCAGCCGCATGCGAGGTGAAGGACAGTTTGCCGACCTGCTCGCCCAGCGCTTTCGCCTGATCAGCAGGCGGCTGCAACTGGGCAAGCGCCATGTAGCACTCAATACAGCCGCCTTCATCCGCCCGGGCGAGCAGTTGCGTCTGTTCTGAGCACCGTCAGCCCCGTGGTCTCGGCGGGCAGCTCCCCGCTGGGTGGCGCTGTGCAATCAGCTCCGCAGGCAGGCGGGATGGCTCGTGCGCCACCTCCTCCTCATCCACCCTAAGGCGCGCCTTCTCCTGCCCTCCCCACATCCGGCTCCACCAGATCTCCCACATTACCCAGCTCGTCATAACAGTGCTCCTGGCAAGCGATGCCTGCCTCTGTGGTGGCCTCATTCAACGCAGGCAGCATGGCTGGCCGTCATGACAGGGCCATGACAGCCGAGTGAAGGCATCGTGTTGATGGGATGGGGCCAGCCCTGCATATCAGGAAGATGACGCCGTGGCAGGCAGGGCTGCATGCACGGCAGACGGAGCCGGGCAGCAGAGAAGAGAGCTGCTGGGCAAGCACAAGGACGGGGAGAACCTGCGGTGAGGCGGACAAAAAAAGAGCGACCATCAAGGTCGCTCTTTTGCACCGGACAAAGGGGGGACGATTACTCGTCGCCCACCTCCCCGGTATCGACGGCGCCAGCGTCCGCTGCGGTGTCGGTGCCTTCAGACACCTCCCCTTCAACAGCCAGGGCCTCGGTTTCCTCTTCGTCGCTCTCGGCAACGCGCTGCAGGCCGACCACGGTCTCGTCTTCACCGGTACGGATCAGACGCACACCGCCGGTGTTGCGGCCGATGACGCTCACCTCGGACACCCGGGTACGAACCAGGGTACCGCCGTTGGTGATCAGCATGATCTGGTCGGTATCTTCGACCTGGATCGCATCGATCACCTTGCCGTTGCGCTCATCCACCTTGATGGAGATGACGCCCTGGGTACCACGGCTCTTGGTCGGGTACTCGTCCAGCGCGGTGCGCTTGCCGTAACCGTTCTCGGTGGCGGTGAGGATGGCACCATCACCACGGGGCACGATGAGGGAGACCACCTTGTCACCGGCGCCCAGCTTGATGCCACGCACGCCAGCAGCGGTACGACCCATGGGACGTACGCCCTTGAAGGTACCCTTGCTTTCGGTGCCTTCGCCGTTGTCACTGCCATCATCATCGTTGCCGGCGTCGTCGTCGGTGTCGACTTCGTCAGTGGCATCGGCATCGGCGCGACCGCTGCCTTCCGCGAAGCGAACCACCTTGCCCGCATCGGAGAAGAGCATGATCTCGTTGCTGCCATCGGTGATGTCCACCCCGATCAGCTCATCACCCTCTTTGAGGTTGATGGCACGGATACCGGAGGAGAGCGGACGGCTGAAGTCGGACAGGCTGGTCTTCTTCACGGTGCCGTTGGCGGTGGCGAAGAAGACATACTTGTCGGCGTCATATTCTTTCACCGGCAGGATGGCGGTGATGCGCTCACCCTCATCCAGCGGCAGCAGGTTGATGATCGGACGACCGCGGGCGCCACGGGACGCTTCCGGCAGCTGATACACCTTGAGCCAGTAGACCTTGCCACGGGTGGAGAAGCACAGAATGGTGTCGTGGGTGTTGGCCACCAGCAGACGCTCCACAAAGTCCTCTTCCTTGATCCGGGTGGCCGACTTGCCACGACCACCGCGGCGTTGGGCCTCGTAGTCGGAGAGCGGCTGATACTTCACATATCCCTGGTGAGACAAGGTAACGACCACGTCTTCCGGGGTGATCAGATCTTCGATGTTGATCTCGGCACTGGACATGCTGATCTCGGTGCGACGCTCGTCGCCGTACTGCTCGCGCACGGCCAGCAGTTCGTCACGGATCACTTCCATCAGGCGTTCCGGGCTTGCCAGGATGTGCAGCAGCTCGGCGATGAGATCCAGCAGAGATTGGTACTCTTCCAGGATCTTCTCGTGCTCGAGGCCGGTCAGCTTGTGCAGACGCAGGTCAAGGATGGCCTGGGCCTGGATCTCGGTCAGGAAGTACTGCCCTTCACGGATGCCGAACTCAGGCTCCAGCCACTCGGGGCGAGCCGCGTCGTCGCCCGCTTTTTCCAGCATGGCGGCCACGTTGCCGAGCTCCCAGCCCTTGGCTACCAGGGCGGCTTTCGCATCCGCCGGGGTCGCACTGTGGCGAATGAGCTCGATGATGGGGTCGATGTTGGCCAATGCCACCGCCAACCCTTCCAGGATGTGCGCCCGATCCCGCGCCTTGCGCAGCTCGAACACGGTCCGGCGAGTCACCACTTCACGGCGGTGCAGCAGGAAGGCATCCAGGATCTCTTTGAGGTTCATCACCTTGGGCTGGTTGTTGTCCAGCGCCACCATGTTGATGCCGAACGTGGTCTGCATCTGGGTGTGCTTGTAGAGATTGTTCAGCACAATCTCGCCGGACTCGCCGCGCTTGATCTCGATGACGATGCGCATGCCGTCCTTGTCGGACTCATCGCGCAGGGCGCTGATGCCCTCGATTTTCTTCTCTTTGACCAGCTCGGCGATCTTCTCGATCAGGCGAGCCTTGTTCACCTGATAGGGGATCTCGTGGACGATGATGGTCTCGCGACTGGTCTTCTCGTCCACCTCCACTTCAGCCTTGGCCCGCACATAGACGGAGCCGCGACCGGTACGGTACGCCTGCACGATGCCGGAACGGCCGTTGATGATGCCGCCGGTGGGGAAATCCGGGCCGGTGACATGGGTCATCAGCTCGTCAATGGTGAGGTCGCCGTTTTCGATCAGCGCCAGGCAACCGTTGACAATCTCGGTGAGGTTGTGAGGCGGGATGTTGGTCGCCATGCCCACCGCGATACCGGAGGAGCCGTTGACCAGCAAGGTGGGGACCTTGGTGGGCATGACAGCCGGGATCATCTCGGTGCCGTCGTAGTTCGGCACCCAGTCCACGGTCTCTTTGTCCAGATCGGCCAGCAGCTCGTGGGAGATGCGCGCCATCCGCACTTCGGTGTAACGCATGGCCGCGGCGTTGTCGCCGTCCACCGAACCGAAGTTGCCCTGACCGTCGACCAGCATGTAGCGCATGGAGAAATCCTGCGCCATCCGGACGATGGTGTCATACACGGCGATGTCGCCATGCGGGTGATATTTACCGATTACGTCACCGACCACACGGGCCGATTTTTTATAGGGCTTGTTCCAGTCGTTCCCCAGCTCGTTCATTGCATACAGAACGCGGCGGTGAACCGGTTTCAAGCCATCACGCACATCCGGCAGAGCTCGTCCTACGATCACGCTCATGGCGTAATCCAGATAGGAACTCTTGAGCTCTTCTTCGATGTTGACCGGCGTGATCTCTCTGGCCAGATCGCTCATAGAAAGCCTTAATCCCTAATTAGTTGTTCTTTGGCTTAAACAGCGCGACATGGTAACACACTGAGCCAAATACATTAAGCCACAAATCCGATGAGCACATCGGGCTGGTGCGACGAGGTCGGTCCGTTATAATGCGCGCCAGGACAATAGATTGCGCGCGCCCAGCCCGCTGCGCGCCTTGCCACAGGATCATCAAAACATGAATAGTGATGCCAATGTCGATCTGACAGAAATCGCCAAATTTGAAGCCATCGCCTCCCGCTGGTGGGACATGGAGGGCGAATTCAAGCCGCTGCATCAAATCAACCCGGTGCGCCTTGACTGGATCACCGATAAGAGCGGCGGCCTGTTTGGCAAGCGCGTGCTCGACATCGGCTGCGGTGGCGGCATCCTCTCCGAGAGCATGGCCCGCCGGGGGGCCCGGGTCACCGGCATCGACATGGGCAAGGAACCCCTCGGCGTCGCCCGCCTGCACGCGCTGGAACAAGGTGTGGAGCTCGAGTACCGCCAGATCACCGCCGAAGCCCACGCCGATGAAGCGCCTGGCCAGTATGACGTGGTTACCTGCATGGAGATGCTGGAGCACGTGCCGGACCCGGCCTCGGTGCTGCGCGCCATCGCCACCCTGGTACGGCCGGGGGGCAAGGTGTTCGTCTCCACCATCAACCGCAACCCCAAAGCCTATCTGATGATGATCCTCGGGGCCGAGTACCTGTTGAAGATGGTCCCCAAGGGCACTCACGATCACAAGAAGTTCATCACTCCCGCCGAACTCTGTCGCATGGGGGAAGCGGCGGGCCTGCTGGTGCGGGACATGAGTGGCGTTCACTACGCCCCGCTCTCCAACAGCTTCAAGCTCGGCAAGAATGTCGACGTCAACTACATGGTGGCGTTCGAGCGCCCGGAGCAAGGCTGATGAGCACACCTCACCCGATGCCCCTTGGCTGCGTGCTGTTTGATCTGGACGGCACCCTGCTCGACACCGCCCCAGACCTTGGCGCCGCCGTCAACCATGTGCTGATAAGCGAAGGCTTTGCGCCACTCTCTGACGACATCATTCGTCAGACCACCTCCCACGGGGCCCTGGGGCTGCTCAGGGCCGGTCTTGGGGACGAGCTGCTTGAGGAGCTGGGGGCCACCCGCCTTCGCACCGCCCTGCTCGACTACTACGCCGCCAACCTCTGCGTCGGCACCCGCCCCTATGAAGGCATGGTGGATCTCATCGAGTGGCTCGACGATAAAAAGCTGCCCTGGGGCATTGTCACCAACAAGCCGGGTTTTCTCACCGAACCGCTCCTGGCAGCCCTGCCCGAACTCGCCAGTTGCGGCGTGACGGTGAGCGCCGACACCCTGCCGGTGCGCAAGCCCGACCCCGCCCCCATGTTCTTTGCCTGCGAGCGCCTCGGCATCGCGGCCAGCCAGTGTCTCTATGTGGGGGATCACGAGCGCGACATCGAGGCTGGCCGCAATGCCGGCATGCGCACCGCGGTGGCTGGCTGGGGTTATCTCAATGATGACGAGGATCCCGCCCTCTGGGGCGCCGATCTTCACTTTGATACCGTGCAGGCCCTGCACCACTGGCTGCGTTACGAGCTGAGCTGACACGTTCATTGCCCATGACCGACAAGGCATCCGGATAGAGGTGGATCTGCGGGGCAACTTTGATGTTGTCCCGATGGCCGTGTGGGCATCTGCCCCGACGCGCAGATCCCCCCGCAGCGCACCAGAGGGATCCCGGACGATCCCTCTTTTTACGGGCTTGGCAACCCCCCGAACGGCGTAACAGGACACCTTTTGACCCTGACTGCACAAGGGATGAGCAGGCCGGATTTGCTAGTAAAAACACCCTGCTTTCGCAAGCAAAAAAAGTTATTTTAATTTTCCATCTTCGATCGCCGGACTTGCATTTGACGGATCGGACGGATGAAAACCCATTCGCTGTGAGCGTCCACTAACTCCCGTCCCGACACCCACAATTTATCCACAGCTAATGCGTTATCCACAGATTGCATTACCGCATCGACCTCACTATCTTGTATTTCGCATTAAAAATAACACTACATCTTGTGATTCATCGCACAATCCCTGCCCAGTTTCCCTCGACAGACGGAGCCGGGTTGCGCCATTGTGCGATGGCTTTTCGGGAATCAACCGATACCGGCAGGTATCAATGAAAGGGGTCATCAGCCAATGAACTTGTTTGTGACGAAGCGTAACGGACACAAAGAACCCATCGATCTGGATAAAATTCACCGTGTGCTCGACTGGGCTGCCGAGAAGCTCGACAACGTGTCGGTCTCCCAGGTGGAGCTCAAGTCCCACATCCAGTTCTATGACGGTATCCGTACCGCCGACATCCACGAGACCATCATCAAGGCTGCTGCTGACCTCATCTCCGAGCAAAGCCCGGACTACCAGTACATGGCTGCCCGTCTGGCCATCTTCCACCTGCGCAAGAAGGCCTACGGCCAGTTCGAGCCGCCCCACCTGTATCAGCACGTCGCCAGACTGGTGGACATGGGCAAGTACGACAAGCACCTGCTGGAAGACTACACCCAGGCGGAATTTGAGGAGCTGAACGGCTACCTCGATCACTGGCGCGACATGGACTTCTCCTACGCGGCGGTCAAGCAGCTCGAAGGCAAGTACCTGGTACAGAACCGCGTCACCGGCGAGATCTACGAGAGCCCGCAGTTCCTCTACATCCTGGTAGCAGCCTGCCTCTTCTCCAAGTATCCGAAAGATACCCGTCTGGACTACATCAAGCGCTTCTATGATGCGGTCTCGACCTTCAAGATCTCCCTGCCGACCCCGATCATGAGCGGCGTGCGCACCCCGACCCGCCAGTTCAGCTCCTGCGTGCTGATCGAGTGTGACGACAGCCTGGATTCCATCAATGCCACCGCCAGCGCCATCGTGCGTTACGTTTCCCAGCGCGCCGGCATCGGCATCAACGCCGGTCGCATCCGTGGTCTGGGCAGCCCCATCCGTGGCGGCGAAGCCTTCCACACCGGCTGCATCCCCTTCTACAAATACTTCCAGACGGCGGTGAAGTGCTGCTCCCAGGGCGGCGTGCGCGGCGGTGCGGCCACCCTGTTCTACCCGCTGTGGCACACCGAGGTGGAGAGCCTGCTGGTACTGAAGAACAACCGCGGCGTGGAAGAGAACCGTGTCCGTCACATGGACTACGGCGTGCAGATTAACAAGCTGATGTACCAGCGCCTCATCAAGGGCGGCGACATCACTCTGTTCTCCCCGTCCGATGCACCTGGCCTCTATGATGCCTTCTTCGCGGACCAGGACAAGTTTGAAGCGCTCTACGTCAAGTACGAGCAAGATCCGGCCATTCGCAAGAAGACCCTGAAGGCAGTGGATCTCTTCTCCCTGATGATGCAGGAGCGCGCCGGTACCGGTCGCATCTACATCCAGAACGTGGATCACTGCAACACCCACAGCCCGTTCGACCCGTCCGTGGCGCCGGTGCGCCAGTCCAACCTCTGCCTCGAGATTGCGCTGCCCACCAAGCCGCTCAACAACGTGGATGACGAGGACGGCGAGATTGCCCTGTGCACTCTCTCCGCCTTCAACCTGGGCGCCATCGAGAAGCTGGAAGATCTGGAAGAGATGGCCGAGCTGGCCGTGCGCGCTCTGGACGCCCTGCTCGACTATCAGGACTACCCGCTCAAGGCCGCCAAGAAGGGCAGCATGAACCGCCGCACCCTGGGGATCGGCGTCATCAACTACGCCTACTACCTGGCGAAAAACGGTGCCCGCTACTCCGACGGTTCCGGTCTGGCCCTGACCCACCGCACCTTCGAGGCGATCCAGTACTACCTGCTGAAAGCCTCCGTGCAACTGGCCCGCGAGTTCGGCCCCTGCCCGGCCTTTGGCGAGACCACCTATGCCCAGGGTATCCTGCCCATCGATACCTATAAAAAGGATCTGGACACCCTGTGCAATGAACCCCTGCACCTGGACTGGGAAACCTTGCGCGAAGAGATCAAGACCGTGGGTCTGCGCAACTCCACCCTGACCGCCCTGATGCCGAGCGAGACCTCCAGCCAGATCTCCAACGCCACCAACGGCATCGAGCCGCCCCGCGGCCTGGTGTCGGTGAAAGCCTCCAAGGACGGCATCCTCAAGCAGGTGGTGCCGGAGTACCACCGCCTGAAGGATCAGTACGAACTGCTGTGGAAACAGCCGAGCGTCGACGGTTACCTGCAGCTGGTCGGCATCATGCAGAAGTTCGTGGATCAGGCGATCTCCGCCAACACCAACTACGACCCGGCCCGCTTCGAAGGCAACAAGGTGCCGATGAAGCAGTTGCTCAAAGACTTGCTGACCGCCTACAAATACGGTCTCAAGACCCTCTACTATCACAACACCCGTGATGGTGCCGACGACACCCAGACCGATCTGCAAGATGACGGCTGCGCTGGCGGGGCTTGCAAGATCTAACCGCGAAACGCACTGATAAACCGGGCGGGAGCATCAAGCTCCCGCCCTCCTGTTTTCCCTATTTCACGGCATTCTAACCATGGCTTACTCTACTTTTTGCCAGACCCAAAATGATCAGCTCAAGGAGCCGATGTTCTTCGGCCAGTCGGTCAACGTGGCCCGTTATGACCAGCAAAAGCACGACATCTTCGAGCGGCTGATCGAGAAGCAGCTCTCCTTCTTCTGGCGCCCGGAAGAGGTGGATGTCTCCCACGACCGCATCGACTTCCAGGCTCTGCCGCCCCACGAGCAGCACATCTTCATCTCCAACCTGAAGTACCAGACCCTGCTGGATTCCATTCAGGGCCGCAGCCCCAACGTGGCCCTGCTGCCCCTGGTCTCCATCCCGGAGCTGGAGACCTGGATCGAGACCTGGGCCTTCTCCGAGACCATCCACTCTCGCTCCTACACCCACATCATCCGCAACATCGTCAACAACCCGGGCCAGGTGTTCGACGACATCGTCACCAACGAGCAGATCTTGAAGCGCGCCGGCTCCATCAGCCACTTCTATGACGATCTCATCGAGGCCACCTCCGTCTATCACCTACACGGTGAGGGGGCCCACCGGATCGGGGATCGCGAAGTCACCATCAGCCTGCGGGAGCTCAAGAAGAAGCTCTACCTGTGCCTGATGAGCGTCAACGCCCTCGAAGCAATCCGCTTCTACGTGAGCTTCGCCTGCTCCTTCGCCTTCGCCGAGCGCGAGCTGATGGAGGGCAATGCCAAGATCATCAAGATGATCGCCCGTGACGAGGCCCTGCACCTGACCGGCACCCAGCACATGCTGAACCTGATGCGCAGCGGCAACGACGACCCCGACATGGCGGAGATCGCCGTCGAGTGCGAGCAGGCCTGCTTCGAGCTGTTCAAGGAAGCGGCCCTGCAGGAGAAGGAGTGGGCCGAGTACCTGTTCCAGGATGGCTCCATGATCGGCCTGAACAAGGACATCCTCTGCCAGTACGTGGAATACATCACCAACCTGCGCATGGCGGCCGTCGGCCTGCAACCGGCCTTTGCCGGCACCAAGCAGAACCCCATCCCCTGGATCAACACCTGGCTCTCCTCCGACAACGTGCAGGTGGCGCCCCAGGAAGTGGAAGTGAGCTCCTATCTGGTGGGTCAGATAGACAGTGAAGTGCACGCCGACGATCTGGGTGACTTCGAGCTGTGATGCAAGGCGACCTCTGCTGGCAGGCCATGATGCGGGAGAGCGACGTCCGTGAGTGACGCCACCGCCACCCTGAACGCGCCCCTGCATACCGCCACCACGGCGCCGGAGGGGCAAGCCCCCCAGGTACAGACCCTGGACGGTGTGCTGCACCCCCATCCCGGCGAAAGCGTGCTGGAGACCCTGGAGCGCCACGGCCATCACGTGGAGTTCCAGTGCCGCAGCGGCTATTGCGGCGCCTGCCGCACCACGCTGCTGGCGGGCAAGGTGCACTACGCCGCCGTCCCGCTCGCCTTTGTCTCCCAGGGGGAGTGCCTCCCCTGCTGCTGCCAGCCGGTGGGCACCATCAAGCTCGATATCCGAAAGGGCTGACGGCCCTTATCGCCAGATCTGCCCCGCAAACAAAAAGCCGCCGGATTGCTCCGGCGGCTTTTTTCATGGGAATCTCCCATCTCTTGAGGGAAATGAGGGGCCATGGCCCCTCTTACATTACAACCCGGGGGCGTTACAACCAGGGGGCGGCGGTCGGCCCGTGGTGCAGACCCAGCTTCCAGACCCGGCCAAAGTGCTTGTAATGACCGGCCGCGACACCGGCTTTCTCCCCCATGCCGTGGTAGAGATCGAGGTGCCCCTTCTTCACCGCGCCCCCCACATCCAGCGCGATCAGCAGGCGCAGCTGGTGCTTGCCGGTCCAGTTGCCTGCTTTGTCCAGCAGCGGCACTTCCGCGAGGATGGGGGTGCCCATGGGCAGCAGAGTCTTGTCGGCAGCCACCGCCGCCATGGGCAAGAGCGGAATGCCGGCAGCCCCCACCACGTCATTGGTGGGACGGCGCTCGAAGAAGACATAGGAGGGGTTCTGCTCCACCAGCTCCTTCACGCTCTCCTCCGGCTGACGATTGGCCCACTCCTTGATGGCCTTCATGGACATCTGCTCCTTGGGCACTTCGCCACGGTCGATGAGCACCCGGCCAATGCTGACATAGCCGTGGCCGTTCTTGCCGCTGTAACCGAGGTACTGCAACCGGTCGTCATCGCCGTAGTGAACGAAGCCGGAACCCTGCACGTCCATCAGGAAGTTGTCGATGAGGGACTTGCTGTAGCCCAGCTCCAGCCCCCGGTTGGCCAGCGCCCCCCGGTGGATCTCGGCCCGGCTCGGGCAGCGGCCGCCGCAGTTGGGCATGGCATAGATGGGATACTTGTACTGGGCGTCCGGGCGATGGCGCACCTCCAGCACCGGCGAGTAGTAGCCGGTGAAGAGCACATTGCCCATGCGGTCGGCACCGCCAAGCTGCGCCAGGCTGATGCCGTACTGGGTGATATGAGCGGGATTGCCCCCATTGGCGACCCAGCGTGAGAGTTGACGGTAGAGCTCCCCATAGCGGCTCGCCATGCGGCCGGAGCGTTCCATCACCATCCGGCTCTGGGGACCGAACTTGCTGTAATCGGCGC
Organism: Aeromonas sp. R2-1; assembly: GCF_040908425.1. NCBI lineage: Bacteria > Pseudomonadati > Pseudomonadota > Gammaproteobacteria > Aeromonadales > Aeromonadaceae > Aeromonas > Aeromonas sp. R2-1. The sequence goes on along the minus strand of NZ_JBFODR010000021.1, from coordinate 45,405 downwards.
GGGCGCGGCTGTTGACACGCTCCACCCGCACCAGATCCCCCGGCAGGGCACCATCCAGATACTGCTTGCCCAGATTCACAGGGATCTCGCAGTTCAGAAAACATCCGGATTCCGCCTTCTTCTGGGGCACCTTGACCGGTTCAGGGTTGCCCGCACAACCGGCCAGCCCCACCACGGCGGCGGCCAACCAGTACGCATGTCTATTCATATGTCCTCATATAACACCGAGTGTCTTGCACGGCGGGGAAGATGCCAAAATTGCCCGGGGAAAGCAAACGCCTTCACGCCCCTGACGACGGATTTCTCCTGCCGTGATCTTCTGGGTTATAACAAGGTGACAAGGTGTGAGAGGTCATGGATGGAACAGCTCGAAATCTTCCCGCTCCAGAGCCCCTGTGTCGGGGTCTGCGAACTGAACAACAAGGGGTATTGCAAGGGATGCCTGCGAAGTCGCGAGGAGCGTTTCAACTGGCTTGCCATGACCCCTGCCCAGCAGCAGGAGGTGATGCGCCTGTGCCGCAGCCGCAAGGCCAGGGTCGAGGCCGCTCGCCGCAAGGCGCAGGCCGCAGAGGCGGCCGATCCGCCTCCCCCGCCGGGCTGGGATTTTTAAATCCCACGTTGCCCCTCCCCCCAACAAGAAAGGCGGCCCCAGGGCCGCCTTGTCATGAAGGGTGTGTCACGCCGTGACGCTCTCAGGCGGTCGCCAGCTTGGCCTGCTCCTCGCCACGCTTGAGCATGGCGTAGGCCACCCCGGTCACCAGAGAACCGGCGGCGATCGCCAGGATGTACATCATCACATGGCTGATGGCATTCGGGATGAAGAGCACGAACAGACCACCGTGGGGTGCCACCAGCTCGCAGCCGAACAGCATGGAGAGCGCACCGGTCAGGGCACCGCCCGCCATGCAGGCCGGGATGACACGCATGGGATCCTTGGCGGCAAACGGGATGGCCCCCTCGGAGATGAAGCACAGACCCAGCACGAAGGAGGCCTTGCCCGCTTCCTGCTCCGCCTTGATGAACTTTCTGCTGGCCAGGAAGGTCGCGATCCCCATTCCCAGTGCAGGCACCATGCCTGCGGCCATGACCGCTGCCATGGGGGCATAGGTCTTGGAGGCGAGCAGGCCGACACCGAAAGCATAAGCCGCCTTGTTGACCGGGCCACCCATGTCGAAGCACATCATGGCGCCGATGATGACACCCAGCAGCACGGCGTTGGCAGAGCCCATGTTGTTGAGGAACTCGGTCATGGCGTTCATGATGCCCGCCACCGGGCCACCCACCACGTAGATCATCACCAGACCGGTGAACAGGCTGGCAAAGAGCGGAATGATGAGGATGGGCTTGAGGGCTTCCAGGGTGACCGGCAGGCGCACCTTGTCGCTCAGGAACTTGGCGCTGTAACCGGCGAGGAAGCCGCCGACGATGCCGCCAAGGAAACCGGCGCCGAGCGAGCTTGCCAGCATACCGGCGATCATGCCGGGCGCCAGACCCGGACGGTCGGCGATGGAGTAGGCGATGTAGCCTGCCAGCACCGGGATCATCAGGGCGAAGGCGGAGCCGCCACCGATCTTCATCAGGGCCGCGGCCAGCGTCCCCTCTTCCTTGAACGCTTCAATGCCGAAGATGAAGGAGAGCGCGATGATAAGGCCCCCCGCCACCACCATGGGCAGCATGAAGGAGACGCCGGTCAGCAGGTGCTTGTAGGGGCCCGCCTTTTCTTCTTTCTTGACCGCGGCCGCGCCGCTGTGGCGATAGATCTTCGCCTCGGTCCAGGCCTTGTCGAGCTCGGCCCGGGTTTTCTTCAGGGCAGCCCCCGTGCTGGTGCGATAGACCGGCTTGCCGTCAAAGCGCGCCATGTCCACCTCGATGTCAGTGGCGAGGAACACCAGATCGGCGGCGGCAATCTCGTCCGCCGTCAAGGCATTCTGGGCACCGACCGAGCCCTGGGTTTCGACGCGGATCTGGTGACCCAGCTGCTTGGCCATGGTCTCCAGGGCCTCGGCCGACATGAAGGTGTGGGCCACCCCGGTCGGGCAGGCCGTCACCGCCACGATGCGCTTGGCACCGCAGGCCGGTTTGGCAACCACAGGTGCCGCCTCATGGCGATAGACGCTGGCACCGCTTCGCGCGGCGTCTAGCAGGGCTGCGGGATCCTGGAGCGCCAGATCCATGTCGCCCCGATAGAGCGACTTGCCGTCATAGGCGGCCAGATCCACCGGTGCGCTGGCAACGACCAGCACCAGGTCGGCGGCGGCAATCTGCTCTTTCGAGGGAACCTGACGGGGCTGCACACTGGAGTCGACGTCGAGGGTGAGCTCCCAGCCAGCCAGTTTGGCCTGCTGTTCTATCCGTTTTGCAGCGAGAAAGCTGGTGGCAATGCCCGCCGGGCAAGCCGTAACCAGAATTGCTTTCATTGGGCATCTCCTGAGTTAGCCATCAAATGGGGTTGGGGTTGAGTCGGTGCCAGATCATCCAGACGCTGTACGAGCACCTGCTCGAGTAAGGGGTTGAGCACATTGATATCGTTGAAGCCGACCGCGACCTGGCTCACCGCCAGTGCCGAGACGGCGGTGGCCAGACGCAGGGTCTGCTCCGGCGTCCAGTCCAGGCTCATGCCATGGACCAGGCCCGCCACCAGGGAGTCGCCGGCACCCACGGTGCTGACCACCTCCATGCGCGGCGGAATCGCCTGCCAGGTGGCATCCGGTGCAAACCAGATGAGGCCGTCGGCACCATTGGAGATCACCACGTTGGGGATCCCGCTGGCCTGCAGCGCGCGGGCGCACTCGGCCTGCTCGCTCAGGGTCTTCACGGGGCGACCCGCCCACTGGCTCAGCTCTTCCAGGTTGGGTTTGACCAGGGTCGGCGCCGCCTTGATCCCTTCGCTCAACGCCGCGCCGCTGCAATCGAAGATCACCTGCTTGCCCTTGGCCTTGAGCAGGCGAATGAGGCGCGCGCAGTAATCGGGGGCCACCCCTTTGGGCAGGCTGCCCGCCAGCACGAACCAGTCGGAGTGGGGAGCCAGTCGCTCCAGCGCCGCCTCCAGGGCGCTGACATCGCCCTCCTGCACGGCGAGTCCCGGCAGATTGAGATCGGTCACCCGGCCGGATTGTTCGGAGATCTTGACGTTGATCCGGGTGTCGCCCGCCACGCGCACGAAGTGATCGGCAAGAGCACGTTCCTCGAACAGGGAGACGAAGCTCTGCTGGTTGCCCTCACCGAGCCAGCCGGTCAGGCCTACGTCACGGCCGAGATCTTTCAAGACCATGGCGACGTTGATCCCCTTGCCCGCGGCGCGCAAGTTGGCCTCGCTCACCAGATTGACCTCGCCAGGGTGCATGGCCTCCAGACGGGTGGTGAGATCGAGCGCGGGATTGAGGGTGATGGTGACGATGTCCATCAGTGCGCCCCCTCGCCAAGACCCGCGGCAATGGCTTCGCCAATGCCCTTGAGGGCTGCTTCGGCATCCGCTCCTTCGGCGCGAAACGCCAGACGATGACCGCACTTGACCCCAAGCCCGATCACCTTCATCAGGCTCTTGGCAGAGACGGCTTCACCGCTGCCATCGAGGTTAGCGACGCGGATGTCGGATTCATACTCCTTGGCCACCTTGACCAGCATGGCGCCCGGACGGGCGTGCAGACCGTGGGGGTTGATGATGGTGAAGGTCTCGGACAGCCCGCTCGCCGGACCCGCCTGCAACATGGCAAGACCATCGCTGCCAGAAAGGGTGGCCAGCTGGCCGGCTGCGGCCAGCTTGGCCAGATTCTCGAGTTGCGGTAAATGGCCGCTATCTGCGGCACACAGCAGCAGCAGGGCGCTGACCGGCAATTCACCGACATTCAGCTGGGTGCTCGGGGTGGCCAGCACCCAACCGGTCTGGGCCGCTTGCGCACGGGCCAGCCAGATGCCCTCCCCTAGGTGAACAGGTTGGCTGGCCAGGAGGGCGCTCACCATGGCGGCGTCTCCCCAGCCTGCGGATTTGGCGCGGGCCGCAGCCCCCAGCAGCAACTGGTCCTGGTCGTCGGCCGGGAAGTCCGCCAGGGTCAGGTATTGCACCTCTTTGGCGGCAGTCGCGCCAGTCAGGATATTGATGATGGTCTCTTCGTCGGTCGCCCCCTTGAGCTGGGCTGCGGCCTGCTCGTCACCCAGCACGTGGGTGAGCTGGCGCAAAATGCCCAGGTGCTCGTCGGACTTGGCGGCGATGCCGATGGCGACGTAGGCAATCTGCCCCTCGTCCCACTCGATGCCGTGGGGGAACTGGGCCACCATGACACCGGTGCTCTTCACCAGATGACGGGTGTCCGTGGTGCCGTGGGGAATGGCGATACCGCTGCCAAGATAGGTGGCGTGCTGCGCTTCCCGCGCCAGCATGCCGTCCACGTAACCTGCTTCAACCAGACCGGCGTCGGTCAGTTTGCTTGCCAGCAGGGCGATGGCGTCCGCCTTGGTCGTCACCGATTGTCCCAGCAGTATTTGCTGTCGCGCCAACTTCAACATAGAGATTCTCCATCAGGTCCGGCTTCACCTCGCGGCGTACCGGCTCAACTCAACTCAACTCGATTTTCGGGTAACTTGCCTGCTGACAATAGACGGTGATCTCTCGCTTTGGTGAGCCGGAACCCATTTCCAAGCGCAGATAATCATCCGTTACTGACAAGCTGAATCGTTTCACTTACACTCAGACTGAATCGTTTCAGCGTATTGTTCAAGATCCCGCAGAAAGTACGTTTCAATGATATGATCCCGCGCACACTTTTCGGTGCCCCAACCAGGAACCGGCGCGGGCCTTGCAACTCAAACAGAGCCAACATGATGAAACTGGATGAAATCGCCGCGCTGGCCGGTGTCTCTCGCACCACCGCCAGCTATGTGATCAATGGCAAGGCCGATCAATACCGCATCAGCCAGGCCACCCGCGACAAGGTGATGGCCGTGGTCCATGCCCACAACTATCAGCCGGACAGCCGCGCCGCTTCCCTGCGCGGCGGCCAGACCCGCACCCTCGGCTTCATCCTGCCCGACCTCGAAAACGCCAGTTACGCCAAGCTCGCCAAGCGCCTGGAGCAAGGGGCTCGCACCCAGGGATATCAGTTGCTCATCGTCTGCTCGGAGGACGATCCGGACACCGAAAAGGAGCTGGCCCGGATGCTGGTGAGCCGCCATGTGGACGCGCTCCTGGTGGCAAGCTGCCTCCCCCCGGCGGATCCCTTCTACCTGGAGCAGCAGTCCAGGGGCGTGCAGATCCTCGCCATCGACCGTGCCATGGCCACCGAGCATTTCGTCACCGTGGCGAGTGAAAACCAGAAGGCGAGCCTGGACCTCACCGCCTCCCTGCTCACCCCGGCCATCGGTCATATAGCCTTGATCACTGCGCTGCCGGAACTGACGATCAGCCAGGAGCGAAAAGCGGGCTTCGAGCAGGCCATTGCCAGTCACAGTGCGACCCGCCACCTGTGTGAAGGGGCCCACTTCTCGCGTACCGAAGGGTATCGCCTGATCAAGACGCTCCATCAGCAACTCGGCCAACTGCCCGAGGCGCTGATCACCACCTCCTACATCCTGATGGAGGGGGTACTCGACTACCTGCTGGAGCAGGAGGCCGACATGAGCCAGCTCGCCATGGCCACCTTCGGGGATGACCGCCTGCTCGATTTCCTCCCCTTTGGCATCAACTCCCTGCCCCAGCAGCACGACGCCCTGGCAAGCCAGGCCCTGGCGCTGGCCCTCAAGGCGGTCAATGGCGACTACCAGAGCGGCTTGCACTATGTGAGCCGCACTCTCAAACGCCGCCGCTGACACGAAACGGACGTGCCGAAGGCGACCACGGTCGCCTTTGCGTGTTTTTACGCCATCCACTCCAGACAACTGTCATCATTTATTTCCACACAAGCGCCTTTCACAGTAGAACCTTCGCTCACCCCCGCTTGTTTTCGATATTTTAATCGGCTAACGTGGCAACCCTGTTTTACAACCTGCGGCTGTTCGTAACGATGTCTCCACTCCGATATTGCTAGCCTCCGGCCTTCCCCCGGAGGCACCCCGACACCTTGCCCCCTGCCACCCTTCATGATGCTTTTTTAGATTCGGATGGATAACATGAATACCAAGACCCTGGGTTGTACCCTGTTGATTGCCGGCACCACCATAGGCGCCGGCATGCTGGCCCTGCCGCTGGCCTCCTCGTCCCTGGGCGGCCCCGCCACCCTGATGCTGATGATCGGCCTCTGGGCCCTGATGGCCTTCACCGCCATGCTGCAGGTGGAAGCCAGCCTCAGCACCGGCAAGTGGTACCTGCACCAGCTGGCGGATCACCTGCTCGGCCCCTGGGGCAAGGGCATCGCCTCCTTCTGCATCCTGATGCTGTTCTACGCCCTGGCCTCCGCCTACATCAGCGGCGGCAGCAGCCTGCTGGCCCAGGCACTGGCCGATGCCGGCCTGCCCCTCGGCCAGGAGCAGGCGGCCTGGGTCTTTACCCTGCTGTTTGGCGGCATGGTGTGCGTCGGCACCAGGCAGGTGGATTACCTCAACCGCCTGATGTTCACCGTGAAGCTGGTGATCATGGTGGCGGTGCTGGCGCTGCTGCTGCCCCGCGCCCAGGGGCAGCACCTGCTCTCCATGCCCCTCGGGGAAGGCCTGCTGCTGGCGGGCCTGCCGGTCATCTTCACCTCCTTCGGCTTCCACGGCTCCATCCCGAGCGTCATGCTCTACCTCGGGGACAACCCCAGGCAGTTGCGCCAGGTCTTCGTGTGGGGCTCCGCCTTGCCACTCGTGCTCTACGTGCTGTGGCAGGTCGCCATCCTGGGGCTGCTGGGCCAGCAATCTCTGATCCAGACCGGCGGCGCCCTGGACAGCCTGCTGGCCAACGTCGGCGGCCTGGTGAGCTGGCCCGCCTTCAACCAGGCGATGCATCTGTTTGCGGATCTCGCGCTCGCCACCTCCTTCCTCGGGGTGACCCTGGGACTGTTCGACTTCATGGCCAAGGTGACCCGTCGCAAGGACAACTGGCAGGGCCGCACCCAGACCGGCCTCATCACCTTCGTGCCGCCCCTGCTGTTCGCCCTCTACTTCCCGCAAGGCTTCATCATGGCGCTCGGTTACGCCGCCATTGCGCTGGCGGTGCTGGCGGTGCTGCTGCCGGTGGCCTTGGTGTGGCAGAGCCGCAAGCAGGCCGAGGCAAACCACTACCGCGTCCCGGGCGGCGTACTGGCCCTGGGTCTGGCCGGTGCCATGGGGGTACTGATCGTCGGGGTGCAGGTCAGCGTCAGCATGGGGCTGCTGCCCGCCCTCTGATTTCCCCGGCCCGACAAGCAGAAACGCCGCAAAGAGACACGCCCCGCCAATCCAGTTGGCGGGGCGTTTCATTGGCACGGGCTCACTTGGCCGACCCGCGCCCCTCCTCGCGAAATCCATCCAATAATGAACATTTGAGTGCAACCATGTATAGATATGTACATGACTGCGCCCCTGCCCTACACTGCTTAGCAGACAACCCATGATCCCGTGCCCGTCTGGCACGCCAACCCGGGAGGCAACATGGTCGCCACCGCATCTCTTCCCCGGCAACAGCCCGCCGTCGATCCCAGCAAGGCCCTGCCCGTGGTGTTTCGCATCCTGGACAAATGGCAGTGCAGCACGGATGAACAGCTCAGGCTGCTTGGCATTACCTCACGCTCCACCCTGAACAAGTACAAGGAGGCCAGCGGCGGCATTCGGCTGAGCGCCGATCTCCAGGAGCGGATGAGCTATCTGCTCAACATCCACAAGAGCCTGCGGCTGCTGTTCAGCCTGGATGAGAGCATCTATGGCTGGGTGCGCAAGCCCAACAGCCACCCCTTCTTCGCCGGGCGCAGCGCGATGGAGGTCATGCAGGGTGGGCGGGTGGCCGATCTTTACGAAGTGGCCACCCGGCTGCACGCCTGGCGCGGGGAGATGCCCTGATGTCCTCCCTGCCCTTGCGCACCTTCCACAATGCCTGCGCCTATCGCATCATTCCGAGCCGCTTTCCCCCCATCTGCCTCTATGAAGACGTCGCTACCGCCGACGAGCTGGAGGCAGTCTGGGCCGTCGAGGCCCTGACCAACGACAGGCTGAGGGAAGAGGCGGGCGAGCTGATGCGGGTGCCCAGGGAAGACTGGCTGGTGGGGCTGCCCGGCGGCAGCTATGTGATGGCCGCCTTCACCCACCTCAATCCCGAGGGTGGCCGTTTCACCACGGGGGACTTTGGCGGCTACTATTGTGCCCCCTCCCTCGACACCGGCATCAAGGAGACGGTCTACCACAGGGAGCGGATCTTTGGGTACACCCGGGAGCCGGCCCAGAAGGTGCAGATGCGGGTGATCCAGGCGCAGTTCAGCGCCAGCCTCATCGACATCACGGGCCCGGCGTTTCTGCCAGGCCCCCTCTATCACGCCACCGATTACGGCCCCGCCCAGGCCTTCGCCCGGGAGCAGAAGGTCGCCGGGGCGGACGGCATCCACTACCGCTCGGTGCGCCACCCCGGTCACGACTGCCACGTGCTCTATCGCCCCCGTCTGGTCAGCCGGGTGGACCACGCCCGTCATCTGGAGTACCACTGGAGCGGCGAGGCCATCACCCATGTGCTGGAGATCCGCCTCTACGGTGAATAGCGTCTACCAGGACAAAAAAACCCCGCCAGATTGGCGGGGCTTTTTGTATCAATCGAACAGTGGGGAAGCCTGGCTCCCTGACCGCTTACTGGTTGTGGCTGGCGCGACGGGGACGACGGGCCTGGGCCGGCTTCGCGGCGCCATCAGCCGGACGCTGACCACCCTGGGGCTTGGGCTTGCCACCGTTGCCAGTGCGATTGCCACCGCCGTTACCACCGGCGCCATTACCGGAGCGACCGGCACCCTGACGCTGGCCCTGACCTTGCGGACGCGGCGCACGGCGCTGCTCGCTCGGATCCCGCGGCTCTTTGCGAAGCGGCGCACCGATGCCACGGGCGATGTTGTCGAGGGTCTCGCGGGAGGCTTCAAAACCGACCACCTGCTCGCACGGAATGTTCTGCTTGGTCAGCCGCTCGATGGCCTTGATGAGCTTGCCTTCATCGGCCGCAACCAGGGAGATGGCATGACCGGCGGCGCCGGCACGGCCGGTACGGCCGATGCGGTGCACGTAATCTTCCGCCACGTTCGGCAGCTCGAAGTTGACCACTTGCGGCAATTTGTCGATGTCCAGGCCACGGGCGGCGATGTCGGTCGCTACCAGCACCTTGACGCTGCCATCCTTGAAACCGGCCAGGGCGCGGGTACGGGCACCCTGGCTCTTGTTGCCGTGGATGGCGGCGGCGCTGACACCGTTCTTGTCGAGGGTCTCGGCAACGCGGTTGGCCATGTGCTTGGTACGGGTGAACACCAGCACCTGCTGCCAGTCGTTGCTGGTGACCAGGTGGCTCAGCAGGGCAATCTTGTTGGCCTTGTCACAGGGGTGTACCAGCTGCTCGATACGCTCGGCGGTGCTGTTGCGCGGGGTCACTTCGATCACCGCCGGGTTGTCCAGCAGACCGGTGGCCAGCTCACGGATCTCATCGGCGAAGGTGGCGGAGAAGAGCAGGTTCTGGCGCTTCTTCGGCAGCAGGGCCAGGATGCGGCGGATGTCGCGGATAAAGCCCATGTCGAGCATGCGATCCGCTTCGTCCAGCACCAGGATTTCCACTTCGTCGAACTTGACGGCGTTCTGGTTGTAGAGATCCATCAGGCGGCCCGGGCAGGCCACCAGCACGTCCAGACCACGGCGGGTCGCCATCATCTGCGGGTTGATGCTCACGCCGCCAAATACCACGTGGCTGCGGATCGGCAGGTGCTTGCCGTAGTTGCGCACGCTCTCGCCCACCTGGGCGGCCAGCTCGCGGGTCGGGGTCAGCACCAGGGCACGGATGCGATTCGGGGAGACCTTGCGCTTGCTTTCAGTCAGACGCTGCAGCATCGGCAGGGTGAAACCTGCGGTCTTGCCGGTCCCGGTCTGGGCGGCGGCCATCAGATCACGGCCAGCCAGTACCGCCGGGATCGCTTGTTGCTGAATGGGAGACGGGGTGTCGTAGCCTTGCTCGGCAACGGCACGCAACAAGGGTTCGGCCAGACCGAGGGAAGTAAAACTCATAGTTACCTGCTAGGGATAGGGGCGCCAAAGATCGTGGTGGGGCTCCTCTGCTGAGCCGATGCCATCTCACAGGATCCGGGCCTATAGAGAAAACAACGATTTCCCCGGGGAGCAGAGCAAAGGGGAAAGAATAGAGGCGCAGTCTAACGGAGTTGGCGCACTTAGACGAGGAAAATGTGATGCACCTCCCAGCGCGGCTGGAAATAGCGACAAAGGCAGGACAAAATGGCCCGAATCGCCGTATGTATCAAAGCCCCTGCACAGCCTGCCGGGGACGGCGCGATACACGGAACAGGAGGTTTTGATTGAAACGGAAGTTCACCCCCACCGCCCGGCGCATGCTGGGCCTCGTCTTGCCCCTGCTCTTCGCCCAGCCCCTCGCCGCCAGGGAGACCCTGTCGGTGGCCTGGAGCCACTGGCCCCCTTTCAGTCAAATCGCTGCCGACGGCACCCTCGGCGGACTGGACGTGACCCTGACCCGCCAGATCCTGGGCAAGGCAGGCGTGGAGCCCGCCTTTCGCAACCTCCCCTGGGCCCGGGCCCTCTACCTCATGGAGCGCCAGCAGCTGGACGTGGCCATGGGCGCCCTGAAAACCCCCGAGCGGGAGCGGTTCGCCCGCTTCTCCGCCCCCTATCGGCGCGCCAGCTTCGTGCTGCTGAGCCAGCGCCCGCAGGCCGGGGAGCCCGAGGGCTGGCGAGAGATCACGGAGCTGGCAACCCTGTGCCAGGCCAAGGGGCTGCGCCTTGGCAAGCTGCGGGGCACCCGCCCCCTGCCGATGAGCGAGGAGTGCCCCGCCCTCGGGCAGGCGAGCGAATACAACAGCGATGACAGGCTGCTCACCCTCTTGCTGGCGCGCCGCCTCGACGGCGTCATCATGGAGTGGCAATACGCCCGCTACCGGCTCGGCCAGCTCGGGGCGAGCGATGCCATCCAGTGTGAGGTGCTCTTGCACCAGCAGCCAGTGCGCCTGATGTTTGCCAAAGAGGCCGTGAACGATGAGGCGCTCGCCCGCATCGATGCCGCCATCGCCGCCCTGCCCTCACCGGACCCCGCCTTTGCGCCGCCCCGCTGCCGCCTGGATGCAACCCGGACCCCATCGCTCTCGACGCCATCGGCCCCCTGAGGCAGGCGCCGGCAAAAATCCATGAAAAAGGCGACCCTGGGGTCGCCTTGTGGTGTCTGGTGATCACTCACCTGGCCCGCCGCGTGATCAGCGCAGCTGCGGGGTCTGGGTGTGAACGCCCTGGTTCTGGGCGCGGTGGCGCAGCAGGTGATCCATCAGCACCAGGGCCAGCATGGCCTCGGCGATGGGCACGGCACGGATGCCGACGCAGGGGTCGTGACGACCCTTGGTGATCATCTCGGTGGCCTCACCGCTGGTGGTGATGGTCTTGCCCGGCACCGTGATGCTGGAGGTGGGCTTGAGGGCCATGCTCACCACGATCTCCTGACCCGACGAGATGCCCCCCAGGATGCCCCCCGCATGATTGCTGGCAAAGCCGGTCGGAGTCATCTCGTCCCGATGCTCGGAGCCTTTTTGCTCCACCACCGCGAAGCCGTCACCGATTTCCACCCCTTTCACCGCGTTGATGCCCATCATGGCGTGGGCGATGTCGGCGTCGAGGCGGTCGAACACCGGCTCCCCCAGGCCTACCGGCACGTTGCGCGCCACGACGCACACCTTGGCCCCCACGCTGTTGCCCTCTTTCTTGAGGGCACGCATGTATTCATCCAGCGCCTCCAGCTTGCCCGCATCGGGGAAGAAGAAGGGGTTCTGCTCGATCTGGCTCTCGTCGAACCCTTCCGCCTTGATGGGGCCGAGCTGGGAGAGAAAACCCACGATCTCGATGCCGTGCACCTGTTTCAGGTACTTCTTGGCGATGGCCCCCGCCGCGACCCGCATGGCGGTCTCGCGGGCCGAGGAGCGGCCGCCACCACGGTAGTCACGCTGGCCGTACTTCTGGTGATAGGTGTAGTCGGCGTGGCCCGGGCGGAACAGGTCCTTGATCTCGGAATAGTCCTTGGAGCGCTGATCGGTGTTCTCGATGAGCAGCCCGATGGAGGTGCCCGTGGTCTTGCCCTCGAACACCCCGGAGAGGATCTTCACCTCGTCCGCCTCGCGGCGCTGGGTGGTGTAGCGGGACGTGCCGGGCTTGCGCCTGTCCAGATCCCCCTGCAAATCGTCTTCGCTTATCGCCAGCCCCGGCGGGCAGCCGTCGACCACGGCGCCCAGCGCCAGACCGTGGCTCTCGCCGAAAGTGGTGACCCGAAAGAGTTGGCCGAAACTGTTCCCTGCCATGGATGCTCCTTGCTGCTTAGTTCTTGTAAATGGCGAAATGGGCCTGGTACTGCTCGAGCTCTGCGCGGGTCATCACAAAGACGCCGTGGCCGCCGTTTTCGAACTCGACCCAGGTGAAGGGCACCTCGGGGAACTGGGCTTCCAGGTGGATCATACTGTTGCCCACCTCGACCACCAGCACGCCATCCTCTTTCAGGAAGTCGGCGGCATTGGCCAGCAGGCGCTTGGTGAGCTTGAGGCCGTCGGAGCCCGACGCCAGGGCCAGCTCCGGCTCGTGGCGAAACTCCTCCGGCAGATCCGACATGTCCTCGGAGTCCACGTAGGGCGGGTTGGAGACGATGAGATCGTACTTGTCACCGGCCGGCAGATCCCGGAACAGATCGGAGCGAATGGGGATGACCTGCTGCTCCAACCCGTGATCGTTGATGTTGCGCTCGGCCACGTTGAGGGCATCGACGCTGATGTCGATGGCATCCACTTCCGCATGGTGGAACTCGTGGGCCATGATGATGGCGATGCAGCCGGAGCCGGTGCACAAGTCCATGATCCGGGTCGGTTCGTCTTTCAGGAAGGGGGCGAAGCGATTGGCCACCATCTCGGCGATGGGGGAGCGCGGGATGAGCACCCGCTCGTCCACATAGAACTCCCAGCCCGCATACCAGGCCTTGTTGGTCAGGTAGGGCGCCGGAATGCGCTCCTGCACGCGGCGGATGATGAGCTCGGCGATGCGGTGGCGCTCGCTGGTGGTCAGGCGGGAGTGGCGCATGGCGGGATCCACGTCCGGCGGCAGATGTAACGCGGGCAGCACCAGTTGCACGGCCTCATCCCAGGCGTTGTCGGTACCATGTCCGTAGAAGATCCCGGCGTCGTTGAAACGACTCATGGCCCAGCGCAACATGTCCTGGATGGTGTGCATTTCGGCAACCACCTCATCGATAAATATCTTGTCCAAATCCACCTCCAAGTCGAGTAATATCCGGCCCGAGAATTTTATACAGCGAGCAAGACGAGTACCTGATGAAAAAAACGCCCTCACTCACAGACGAGGAAAGCCTGCTGTTTCGTGATGCTGTCAAAGGTACCCGGAAAATTAAGCAAGATACCATAAGGGCCTCCTCAAGCCCGGTCAAGCAGAAACGCGAAGTGCGCGAGAGCCGCGAAAAGCTTGGGGTTGACCACTTTTTCAGCGACGAGTACCAGCCCCATCTCGAGGCGGACGGGCCGACCCGTTACGTGCGCGACGACGTGTCAAAATTCGAGCTGAAAAAGCTCAAGCGCGGCAGCTACCCGCCGGAGATTTATCTGGATCTGCACGGCATGAACCAGCACCAGGCCAAGCAGGAGCTGGCGGCCCTGCTCACCCTGTGCCGAAAAGAGAACATCCACGTCGCCTCGGTGATGCACGGCATCGGCAAGCACATCCTCAAGCAGCGCATCCCGAGCTGGCTGGCCCAGCACCCCGCTGTGCGCGCCTTTCACCAGGCGCCGCGGGAGTGGGGGGGCGAGAGCGCCATCCTGGTGCTGCTGGACATCGAGGAGTGACCCCCTTCCCCTCCCCGCCTTGCTCCGGGCGAACGCCATAAAAAAACCACCGCCAGCTTGCGGTGGTTTTTTCTTGGCGCCCCGCAGGGGTCAGCCGGCGGCCTCCATATGGCGCTTGAAGTTATCCAGGATGCTCTGCCACCCCGCCCGCTGCTGTTCGCCGCTGTGCAGGGACTCGGCATCGAACCGCTCCTCCACCCGGGTGCCCCCCTGCTCTGCCACGAACCGCACGCTCACCTCGCGGCCATCGTCCATGACGTAGCCGAGCCCCGTCGGCGCTGTGACCTCGGTGAAGGTCCCCTCGAAATCAAACCCCGTGCTGCCATCCCGCGCCGCCATGTGGTGGCAAAAACGCCCACCCACCCGCAGGTCCACCCGGCTTTGGGGGCAGTGCCACTGCGGGGAGGCGGCGTTCCACGCCATGATGCTGGCGGGGGTGTTCCAGCCCTGCCACACATCGGCAATCGGCCTGGCAACCCAGACGCTGACGCTTATCTTCATCTCTCTGCTCCTCTGGCTGTCCTGCACGTTTTGCACTGTGGCACTGTCATGCCACGCCGGGCGCATCGGGCTGCGCCAAAAAGTGGGCCACCAGGGCATTGGCATGGCCGTGACCCATGGCGTGTTCGTCCTTGAGCCAGGCCACCAGGGCCATGTGTTTGCGCTCCTCCCGCCCTGCCAGCAGGGTCAGCCAGTGGACGATGGGCTGGCCGTATTTCTCCTCGATGGCGGGAAAATAGGAGGCAGGCCCCTTCACCTTCGGTTGTTCATCCATGATGGCTTCTCCTCGGGGTGAGTACAGGCTCAGGGTTTGGGGGCGAACTGCTCGAACACCTGCTGTCCGGTCAGGGTCGGGGTGTCGTTCTTGAGGGCATAGAAGTCGGGTTTCTCGTCGATGAAGATCTGCCCGGTGAGCTCGAACCCCTGATCCTGAAACAGGCCGGCAGAGAGGATGTACTCGTCCGTCGGCAACAGATGGTAGAAAAGATGGGTGCCGCAGGTGGGGCAGAATCCGCGCTCCGCCCACTCCGACGAGCGGTAGGCCACCGGGGTCATCCCGGTGAACCGCACGCCCTTGCCCCCGTGCACCGCGAACATGGGCCCCCCTGACCAGCGCCGGCACATGGCGCAGTGACACAGGTTGACCTCCTTGTGATCGCCGCTCGACACGGTGATCCCGCCACACAGACAATGCCCTTCCATGATGCCTCCTGAGAGTTGGGGCGACAGACCGGGCGAACGGGTGCTCGCCTCCTTGCCGCACCAGATGAAGTAGCACGGGATCCGGGGGGCGGCGACTGACCATTCCGGGGCCTCACCGCGAGTCTGAGACTCCCGGAGCGGGACAATCCCCCTCTTTATTCACCTCATAAATGACTCAACATATCCCATGCACCGGATAAATAATGGTCAGGTTCCCTCCTGCAAGGCGATGCGATTCCCCTCGCAATCCCGACACTCCGCCACCCGGAGGCCCTCCCCGACCCGGGTGACGGGATAGAGACAGGCCCCGCCCGATGCCAGTGCCCGGGCCATGGCTCCCTCGATGTCAGGCACCCGCAGATAGATCCGGGTGCCATCCAGGCTCGGCACATAGCTCTCCCCCTTCGCCAGGGCGCCGGAGCAGCCCGCCGTGCCACTTTCCAGGGGAAAGAGCGCCATCTCGTTGCCATCGATCTGCACCCGCTCCAGCACCGTCTCGAAGACCCCCTCATAGAAGCGGATGGCTCTCTCCAGATCCTGTACCGGAATTTCAAAATGAATGGCGATGTTCATGGTCATCCTCCCTCGGTGTGAATCCGCAGGCTATCAGTGCCAAAAGAGGCGCAGCAAGCCAGCACGGCGATCAACAAGGGAGGCGCGCGGCCTCCCCGGGGTGCTTGCGCTTTTACTGACTCTCAGGTCACCGGTGCCCAGGGATCCCCCTTGCCCGGCTCGTTGCCCTGGGTCCACCACTTGGCCTGATAGATGACCCCCTTGTGGCTCACCTTGTTGCCCGCGGTGTAGACCTTGCCTGCCTCCCAGGCCGGTACCCCGTCCACCGGCGGCGTGCCGGGGTCGACCGGGGCCGGATCCAGCGCGGCCACCACCCGTACCTTGGGCCAGCTGGCGTGGGAGCCGTAGAAGTTGGTCACGCACTTCTCGTAATCCCCCGGCACCAGGGCCGAATAGGCGGTCTGGTACCCCACCAGATCGCACTCGAAGGAGTAGCCACCGGGTCTGTCCGGGTAGTATTTCCAGTTGCCGTCCCAGTTGGTGTAGAGCACGTCGGTGGCGCCGTTGAGGTTGAGGCTGCCATAGGGGGTCTGCTGCCAGCAGGTGTTCTTCTCGTCCGCCAGCAGCGGGATCCCGTAGTGGGCCGCAAGCCCCTCCCAGTAGCGGATGCGGTTGACCGGCTGGCCCTTGTTCTTGTTCTGCTCGCCGCACTCGATGCCACCGTTGATGATGTTGATGGTGGTGCCAAAGCCGTAGCCGATGCCCGCCGCCAGCTCACGCTGGGAGGGCACCCAGGTCCGGTCGATGACGTGCAGCATGGCGGGTTTGGGGGCCTGGGGCGTCAGGAAGAACCAGATGGCGGAGGCGAGGTTGAGCCAGGAGTCCGCCACCAGCCCGGGGTTGTTGAGGAGCACAGAGGCGTCGCCGTCGAACATGGCCTCGGAGAAGGCGCCGTAGTTGAAGTGGTAGGAGAGCTGCTTGGCGCCGCGACCGAAATAGCCCTGACCGGTGCTGCAGGGCCAGCGCCGGTTCTGCCAGTCACTCTGGCCACACCCCGTGGTGTAGCCGGTCTGCCCCTCAGACCAGCCCATCTCCCGCACGTGCACCAGGGCCTGTTGCCACTCTTCCAGCCCCAGGGGGTTGTCGGAGACATTCTCCTTGGCAATGTGGCCGCCGGTCTCCTGGGCAAAGTGGGCGAAGGCGGTGATGATGGACTTCTTGCAGATGGCGTCTGCATTGCGCCCGTCCGTGTAGTCGCCGCAGAAGGCGGGGAACTTGCCCACGGCCCGCAGGAAGCGCTCGTAGGTGTACTCCGGGGCGGCCATCTGGGTCAGGAACTCCCAGTCCGATTCGGTGAAGACCCGCTCGACCCGCTTGACGTTGTCCGGGTTGCCGAGGGCGCGGGCCACGATGGCCTCCACCACCGTGTTGGGCCGGGTGGCCAGGGCGTGGGACCAGATCCCGTACATGGGGTTGGCGGTCTTGGCCTGGGCCGCACTGGCAAGATCCGCCGCCGCCATCACATAGCCGCCGCTGTTCTGGGGATCGGGCTGGATTGTCATGGCGCTCTGGCCGGGCAGTGCCCAGACGAGGGCAACCAGGCAGGCGGTGCGCGTGAGCATGAACATGGGTAACCATCCTTGTCTTGAAAATGTCAGGGCGAGCATAGGCATCCTGACAACTAAATTCACGACAAGAATTAAGAATTTGGCGAAATTGTGAGCCATGCCTCCCTGCACTCAGATGGCGCTCGTTTGCAGGGGGATCCAGCCCCTGGTCTTGTTGGCGCAGCCATCCGACCTGTGCGGACGCTTGCTCAGATCCCCCCTGCGCGCACCGCCCGGATCAGCAGATTGCGCGGGGTCATGGGTTTGGGGCAGAAGGTACCCACCTCCACCCGGTAGCCCTGCTCCTCAAGGAAGAGGGCGCGATCGAGCAGCAGCCAGATTTCCAGGGGGCGGCGAAACAGGTGGCGCACCAGCTCCATGCGGGCGACATCGCCAAAGCGCCGCTCCCCCTGTGCCAGCAAGGCGGCGTAGTCGAGCCCCGCGGGCAAGCCCATCCCCTTGCGTTCGGCGGCCCAGTGGCAGAAATCCTCGAAGCCCCCGGTCAGCAGACTCTTTTGCAGGTTGGGCACCGGCAGGTACTCATCCACCCCGCGCACCTGGCGCTGCAGGCAGTCAAAGGCGAGGCGCCACACCACCTCCCGCTCCCGCAGCCGGGCGATGCGGGCACCGCCGGTCACCGTCTCCTGCAGCGGCAGCTTCAGGTCGCTCTTGCCAAGGCGCAGGGCACTGGCCCTGGCGGCCCGGGAGAGGGGCGCGTAGTGCTCTCCCCTGATGAGGTGGTAGCAACACGGGGAGAGGGTCACCCCCTGGGCGCCCCCCTCGGCCACCCGCGTCAGCAGATGGGTGTGCAGATCGCCGCAGGCATGGAGCGCCATGGCGTGATGGTGCGGGGCGATGAGGGCCCCGGACTCGGTGGCAAAGGCATCCGCCTCCACGAACCGCATGTTGGCGCCGTCGCGCGCGGCGAGCCGCCGCCCCTCCTCGCAGAGCGCCCCCTGCCACTCCAGGCTCAGGATCTCGGCGCCACGGTGCAGCGACACCAGGCGTCCCAGATGCCCCTTGCCGGCGCACCACTCCAGATAGGGACCTTGGTGGGGGGGCAGACAGCCGGTGAAGGCCTCTATCTGCCCCTGCTTGCGTCCCGGCATGTACATCGCCATGGCCCTGGCGCACTGGACGGGCTCGGGGGCGAAAGGGGCAAGCTCGCCGAGGGCCTGCAACTCGGCCCCCGCCGGGATCCAGGGGGCGAGCAGGGTGCAGAGCGCATCCATGTCCCCATCGAGGTGCGCTATCTCGTCAAGGGTCAGGGCTGCCAGGCACTTCGCAAGGGCTGGCGCCTCGCGGGCAAAGGCGATCCCCAGGTGGTGATAGGGCTGGTATTGCCACCAGCGTCGCTCGGCGGTGAGCAAGCAGTCCAGTTGTCGAAAACGGTGGGCCAGCACGGTGAACCTGTCCTTTGGCGCAAAAAGGGAGGCTCATTCTAGCGATCTGCCGTCAAAAAGCACTCGCCTGTGCGCCGCTGGTAGCCTGACAAAAAGCAGGGATTTGTGCTATATTCCGCCCCCTCATTCGCGCAGCCCGCCACGGCGAGCCGCTTTACCCCTATAAACGGAACCCAATCATGACCATCAATGCCATCCTGCAAGCCCGTGCAAATGCCAAATGCGAGCTGTGTGGCGCAGAACATGCGCTGACTGCCTTCCCGGTGCCGCACTCCCCCGCCAGCGACGACGACCACAGCGTGGCCCTCTGCGCCACCTGCCGCGGCCAGCTGGAGCAGCCGGACACCACGGAGGTGAACCACTGGCGCTGCCTGGGTGACAGCATGTGGAGCCAGGTGCCGGCGGTGCAGGTGATGGCCTGGCGCCAGTTGAAGGCCCTCGTCGCCCGGGGCGAGCTCTGGGCCCAGGACATGCTGGACATGATGTACATGGAAGACGAGGTCAAGGCCTGGGCAGACGCCGGCGTGACCAGCGACGATGACGACAGCGTGCCGACCGTCGACTCCAATGGCGCCGTGCTGGTGGAAGGGGACTCCGTCACCCTGATCAAGGATCTGGACGTCAAGGGCGCGGGCTTCACCGCCAAGCGCGGCACCCTGGTCAAGGGCATCCGCCTCACCAACAACCCGCTGCACATCGAGGGCAAGGTCAACGGCATGCAGATCGTGCTGGTGGCCGCCTACCTGAAGAAGGCCTGATTCCGACCCCTTCAAGCCAGAAGCGCCCCCAGGGGCGCTTTTTTGTTGCCTCTGTTTCCTGCCGTTCGGGTGGCACCCGCGGGAAACTGGACTATCCTGCAAACCAGTTCCGCGGTATGCCCCTCCCCTGACTGTCAGTGCGCCAATGGAGAGGGCCTTCCCGGCACGCATGGAAAGACCCCGGGCACCCTGATCCCCATGGCGCCCACGAGACAAGGAGCCGCCCATGGCCAGCAAGAAAGAGATCAAGAAGAAGATCGCCGCCCGCCAGGCGAAAATCGCCAAGCACGAAGGCAAGATCAAAAAACTGAAAAAAGCCCTGAAATAGGGGCTGACAACCATTAAAACCGCCTGATGGCGGTTTTTTTATACATATCCTTGCCTATTGCATTTCCAGCCACAGAGCATGCTGCACCGGATTGCCCTCCCCTGAATCCTCTTCGGGGTCGGGAGAGACGCCGCTGGACGACTCGTCAAAGAGGCTGGCATCATGCCAGCTTTGACGCCAAGGACGTGCTCATGAACCCCAATACCTGGATGCTGTTTGCGCTGGCCTATCTGCTGGCGACCCTGACCCCTGGCCCCAATGTGCTGCTGGTGGTCAAGAACGGTCTGCAACACGGCTGGCGCGCCGCCCTTGTCAGTATCCTCGGCAACCTGGGGTGCCAGGCCATCCTCATAGGTCTGGTCGCCATGGGGGTGGGGGCCCTGCTGCAAACCCTGCCTCCCCTCTTCGTCGCCCTCAAGCTGGCGGGGGGTGGCTACCTGGTGTATCTGGGCTACAAGGCGCTGCGCGCGGCCAATACCAGTGCCCAAGGGCTCTCTCCCTCCACCGCTCGGGGACGCACCAGAACCACCCTCTCCTTGCTGCGAGAAGCCTTTCTGGTCTCCGCCAGCAACCCCAAGACCATCGTCTTCCTCTGCGCCCTGCTGCCCCAATTCCTCGATCACCAGAGTCCGCTGACGCTGCAGTTCATCACCATGTACCTGACCATCTGCGCCATCGTCAGCCTGGTGCATCTGTGCTATGTCGCCCTGGCCAGGCGCGCCGGTCGCTACTTCAAACCAGGTCGCAGCGAGCGCCTCGTTGGCCGCATCACCGGCGGGCTTTTCATCACCCTGGGCGGCGCCATCCTGCTCAGTGGTCGTCCCTGATCCCCGTGCCTCACCGCTGCTGACATTATCTGCACCATCGGCGCCGCTTGGGCGCCGCGGATCCCGGCCACCGGGGCTAGAGTTGTAGGCGTGTCTGTATATGAGCCTGCGGTGGAGCGCCATATGTATTCCTACACCCTCACCTTCCGGGAGGAGGCCGACAAGTTGACGGCCCCCGAACACGAGATCCGCTTGCAAAGCCCGGCCCAGGCCGGTGATTTCATCATTCTCTCCGATGGCAGTCGCCATCAGGTGATGTTCGTCACCCACCGAGCCCACTACAGCAGCCTCTACCTCGACAAGGGGGTCCGCATCCCCCAGAGCTGACGCAGACATCCTCTTTCGCACCCTCCTGCTATGGTGAGAGAGGGCTGCAGCTCGCCAACGCAAGCCCCTTGCCGCCCAGGGAGCAGCAAGCCCGAATGACCCATTGCCAGAGGTATTGATCATGTTCAGACAGACCGCGCTCATCCTGACCCTCACCCTGTTGGGCAGCGCCCAGGTTCACGCCATCAACCACAAATACGCCGAGCAGCTAGAACGCTCCGGCTGCACCCAGGTGACCGAAGCCCAGGGCTGCGATATTCACAAGAGCAAGGCGGAAAACGCCAAGGCAGGATTTGGCACCGCCGCCACGGCCGACGAAGGCGGATTGAACATGAGCTATGAGCAGAAGCTGGAGCGCTCAGGCTGTACCCAGGTGAGCGAACTCAGCGGCTGTGACATCAACAAGAGCAAGGCCGAGAACGCCGCCGCCGGATTTGGCGCCGCCCCCGCAGCGGCCAGCGCCAGCCCCTACGCCGGCAACTGGGTCGCCACCTTCCCAGAGACGGGCGCCACGGTCGCGAACATCCGCATCGATGACAAGGATCAGGTGTGGGTCAACGACAAGCAGGTGAGTGCCAGGAAATCCGACGGGGCCCTGGTGTTCAAGGAGGGCATGGTCATCTACACCATCCAGGGGGATCGCCGCCTCAAGGGAGAAGATGGCTGGGTCGACAACGACGCCGGCACCAAGGGGCCCATCGCGGCCAAATGACCCCGTCACCATCACGACAAGGGGAGCCGCGGCTCCCCTTGTCGTTTCTGCCTGCAACCGACGCCCCCCTACTTCTTCTTCGGAAAGTCCAGCACGGCCACCACCGGCGAGCAGGACGGGAGCGCCGACCAAGAGGGGGCGTCGAAGATGAAGCGGGCGACGGCGCAGGTCGGCATGCGAGTGATACCGGAGGAAAAGCCATGAGCCAGGTCGGTGAAGGCAGGATCATGACCCACCAGCAGTACGCAGGCGAGATCATCTGAAAGCGCCCCCACCACCCCGAGAAGGGTCCCGGCATCGCTCTCGTAGAGGCCCTCGTCGATGGCGATGTGGTTCGGGGAATAACCCAACTCTGCGGCAAGCAGCCGGGCGGTTGTCAGAGCCCGGCAGGCGGGGCTCGAGAGGATGAGATCGGGCTTCACCCCCAGGTGTGCCAGGCGAACCCCCATCAGGGGCGCATCGCGCAGCCCGCGCGCCGCCAGAGTACGAGCGCGGTCAGACAAAGATGCGTCCTCCCAGCTCGACTTGCCATGGCGTACCAGGATCAGGGTTCTTCTCATGACGCACTCCCTGGTTGATAAGGGCGACAGGCAGCCCCTCAAACCGCCCCCCGTTTGCCAGCATGAAGGGGCAGCAGCACCATGACCACCATGGTCAGCAGCACACCCCCTACCCCCCAGCCTACCTGTTCCCAGTGTACTGTCTCCCCGGTCAGCATGCCGGTGAGCAGCACCATCACCGGGATGAGGTAGGTATAAGCTGACACCTGTTCCGGTTGCAGCGCCACGCTCCCCTGCTGGAACAACAAGAAGCTCAGCGCCGTGGCAAAGAGAGCCAGATAGCCAAGTCCCAGCCCCACCGGCAGGGAGACCCGGCTCCAGTCGGTTTCAAGCAATCCGGGCAGCGCCACCGGGGTGAGCAGCACAGTCGCGCAGATGAGGGTCCAGCCGGTCAGGTGGAGGAAGGACTCCCCCCGGTAGCAGCGCTTGATCAGGATGGGGTTGAGGGCCATGGCCACGCAGCCGAACAGGTAGATGCGATTGCCGGGAGTGAGGCTGAGGTTCGCCACCAATCCCAGATCGCCGCGAAAGATGATGAGGGCCGCAGCCACCATGCCCCCCAGCAGGGCCAGCCCCATTCCCCAGCCGATGGCGCGGCGCAAGATCACCATGCCGGCCAGGGCGCTGATCAGCGGCACCGTGGTGTAGAGTGCACTGGCATCGAGGGCGCTGGTCTCCTGCAATGCCACGAACATGGCGACGAAGTAGCAGAGGGCCGGCAACGAAATGAGGGTGTAGCGTCCCAGATCCCGCAGGGAAGGCAGCACCAGGCCCCCCTGATACCCCAGCACCCCGACAAAAATGAGGGAGGCCAGCAGGTAGCGCACCCAGGTGACCACCAGCGGGTCCAGCACCGCGGTGAGGGCGCTGCCGATGGGAAACGAGAGGCTGATGAGCAGAGTGAACAGCAACACCTTGCCGTGGGCCTTTGCAACATGGGGACGTGAAGACATGGGATACACCTGTCAGCAAGGGCGCCCGCAGGCGCCGACGGAAGAGATCAATAACCGTGGTCGGTCGCAGGGGACAGCTTGCCCTCGCCCAGGGTTGCCAGCAACTGGCCAAGCAGGCTGGAAGCACCGAAACGAAACCGCTCGGCCACCAGCCACTCCTCGCCAAAGAGTGCGGCCGCCATGGCGAGATACTCCGCCGCCTCCCGTGCGCTTTTCACCCCGCCCGCCGCCTTGAACCCCACCCGATCCTGCACACCGCACTCGGCGATGGCCGCCAGCATGGTGCGGCACGCCGCCGGGGTGGCATTGACCGCCACCTTGCCGGTGGAAGTCTTGATGAAGTCGGCCCCCTCCTCGATGGCAAGCAGGGAGGCCACGCGGATAAGCGCAGGCTCCTGCAGCTCGCCGGATTCGATGATCACCTTGAGCACCCGGGCGCCGCACAACGCCTTGCAGCCGCGCACCAGCGCCCGGGCGGGTGCCTCGTCCCCGGCCATCAAGGCACGCCAGGGGATCACCAGATCGATCTCGTCGGCGCCATCCGCGAGGGCGGCGCGGGTCTCGGCCAACACGGTTGCCAGATCATCGTCGCCGTGGGGGAAGTTGACCACGGTGGCAACCTTGACCTCGGGGGTGCCCTGAGCCGCCAGGGTGAGCCTGGCCAGCCCCACGAAGCGCGGGTAGATACAGACCGCAGCGGTGTTGCCGACGGGGGTTCGGGCCTGATGGCAGAGGGCGATGATGCGCGCGTCGTGGTCATCGTCATTGAGGCTGGTGAGATCCATCAAGCGGATGGCCCGGATGGTCGCCTCTGTGGTGGCGCAGGCAGGTTCAAAAGCAGTCACGTCGTTCATAAATAGCTCCTGTTGGGATAAGAGAGGGGCGCCGCAGCGCCCCGAAACAAAGGGTGAGAGACTCAGGCGAGGGAGAAGAAGACACCGGCGATGGCGGCGCTCATCAGGTTGGAGCAGGTGGCCGCCAGCACGGTACGCAGACCGTAGCGGGCGATGAAGTCGGTGCGCGACGGGCAGAGGGTGCCGAGGCCACCGATCAGGATCCCCATGGAGGCCAGGTTGGCGAAGCCGCACAGAGCGAAGCTGATGATCACCTTGGACTTCTCCTCCAGCACCTGCAGACCGGCAGCGGTGACCGTGCTGGCGTCTTTCAGATAGGGCGCCAGATCGCTGTAGGCCACGAACTCGTTCACCACCAGCTTCTTGCCGATCATGGCGCCGGCAATGCCGATGTCCGCCAGCGGTACCCCGAGCAGGAAGGCGAGCGGCGAGAAGATCCAGCCCAGGATGAGCTCGAGGGAGAGCGGCATGCCCACCATCTCCCCCACCCCGCCCAGCAGGGTGTTGACCAGGGTCACCAGACCAATCATGGCGATCAGCATGGCGCCGATGGCCGCCGCCAGCTTGAGGCCGCTGCTGGCCCCCTCGCCTGCCGCTGCCAGCACGTTCTCCGGCTTCTTGCCATCAAACTGGATACTGTTGTCAAAGACGTAATCCGGCTGGCTGGTTTCGGGGATGATCAGCTTGGCAAACAGGATCCCGCCCGGCGCCGCCATGAAGGAGGCCGCCAGCAGGTACTGCATGTCCACTCCCATCATGGCGTAGCCCGCCAGCACGGTGCCGGAGACCGAGGCCATGCCGCCGCACATGACGGCGAAGAACTCCGAATCGCTCATCCTGGGCATGTAGGGTTTGACCACCAGCGGGGCCTCGCTCTGGCCGACGAAGACGTTGGCCACCGCCGACATGGATTCGGTCTGGGAGGTGCCAAGCAGCCGCGCCATGGCGCCACCGATGATGCGGATCACCACCTGCATGATGCCGAGGTAGTAGAGCACGGCGATGAGCGCCGAGAAGAACACCACCAGCGGCAGCACGTTGAGGGCAAACACGAAGCCGATGCCATCCACCGAGAAGTTGACCAGGTTGCCAAACAGGAAGTGGATACCCGCCTTGCCGCTTGCCAGCACGGCGTCGACCCCGTGGGCCATCCCCTCCAGCGCCCGGCGCCCCAGCGGTACATAGAGCACCAGGGCACCGATGGCGACCTGCAAGGCCAAGGCCAACCCCACGGTGCGCAGGCGAATGGCCCTGCGGTTGGTCGATGCGATCACGGCGATGAGGATCAGCGCCGCCATACCGAGAAATCCTGCTGCAAACATAACTGACCTCCTGGTCGTTCCCTGCTTACTGGAAGTGGTGCTGGATGAAGGCGTTGATGAGGCGGATGAAGTCCGTTTCCGCCAGCTTGGCGCACTTGAGGGTCTGCTCGTGGGAGAGCTGCACGTCGCCAAGCCCCTCCGCCATGTTGGTGATGGCGCAGATGGCCAGCACCGGCAGTGCGCAGTGGGCGGCACTGACCACCTCGGGCACCACCGACATCCCCACCACGTCGCCACCGATGATCTGCATCATGCGGATCTCGGCCGCGGTCTCGAAGCAGGGTCCGCTGTAGGAGACGAACACCCCCTGATTGACGGCGATCCCCTCCCGCTCAGCCAGCGCCAGCGCCTCGCTGCGCAATGCCTTGTCATAGGCATTGGCCAGGCTGAAGAAGCGCGGGCCGTAGGCCTCGTCATTGGCGCCCGTCATGGGGGTGCCCGGCATGGTGTTGATGTGATCGTTGAAGATGACCAGGGAGCCGACCCCGATGCGCTCCGGGCGCAGCGAGCCGGCCGCATTGGTTACCAGCAGCAGCTCGCAGCCCAGGCGCTTGAAGGTGCGCACCGGGGTAGTCATCACCTTCATGGTTTCGTGTTCGTAGTAGTGGCCGCGCCCCTTCATGCAGACCACGTCCACCCCGTGCAGCTTGCCGAGCACCAGCTCGCCGCTGTGACCGGCCACCGTGCTGACCGGGAAGCCGTCCAGCTCCTCGTAGGGAATGGTGACCTTCTCTTCCAGCGCATCGGCCAGCACGCCGAGGCCGGAGCCCAGGATCATGGCGGCGCGGGGGGCAAACCCCGGCTTGCGGGCAAGAATGGTGGCGACGGCGTTGAGTACGGGATCGTGTTGCATGAGTTGTACCTCTTGAGGCTGTGAATGAGACATGACGCTCACTCTAGGGGAGGTATTGGACGACAAAAATCGCTAAAATCGGCCTGATTATCCCGATATACAACACAATGACCGGCGTAGTGGGGTAATGACGCACCCGAAATGGCCCAAAAACCGCTGCTTCATGCCATTTCTCAGTCAAACGGGTCGCCGGAGGGGGAAAACCGATGTGATGCGGATCGCGGTGTCAGGAGGGACCCGCCTCCCTGCCCCGCCATTCCCGTGCCCAAACTTTGACGGCGATCTCACCCTTAAAGCCTGGAGAGACCATGTTCCCGGACACCCAATGGCGCGATCGCGTCACCCTCAAGATGTTGCGTTACTTCCATGAAGTGGCCAGCCAGGGCCACTTCAGCCGGGCAGCCCTACGGCTCAATGTCTCCAAATCGCCGCTCAGCGCCCAGATAAAGGAACTCGAATCCCTGCTGGGGGTGACCCTGTTTGAGCGCCACACCCGCCAGGTGAACCTGACCCCCACAGGGTGCCTGCTGCAGGCCGAATGCGATCGCCTGTTCGACGTGCTGGAGAGCGGCCTCAACCGGGTGGTGCAGGCAGGGCGCATGGAGCGCAACCAGATCCGCATCGGGCTGGTCAGCTCCATCTTCTGGGCCGGCTTTGGCGAGGTGATCCGCCAGTGTCACCAGCGCCACCCCGAGTGCGAGATCTCCTTCACCGAGCTCTCCCCCGAGCGCCAGAAGCAGGCGCTGGCCAGCAAGGAGATAGACATCGGCCTCGCCCGCTTCGCCGACACCCTCAACATCCACCCGCTGCAGGCCGAGACTGTCTATCGGGAGTCCATGGTGCTGGTGGTATCGGACGAGCATCCCCTGCGGGATCGCAAGCGGGTCTCCCTCCCTGAACTCGCCGCAGAGCCCTTCGTGCTGATGAGCCGCGCCAACTCCGCCTCCACGGATCTCATCATCAACGCCTGCCTGGTGGAGGGCTTTTACCCCCGCCTGCGTCAGGAGGTGGTGGAGCCCAATACCCTGATGGCAGTGGTGGCCACCAGCCAGCAGGTCGCCCTGGTGCCCGCGAGCTACGCCCGCCAGAAGTGGCCCCACGTGCGCTTCATCCGCCTCGAGCAGGGGATCCCCGCCGATCTCTGCGTGCTCCATGCTCCGCCCCTGGCCGGGCAGCCGACGACCACCGCCATCCGCCACTTCATCGACACCATGAGCGAGCAGATGAACCTGCCGGAGCGAGGCTGAAGGCAAAAAGCCCGATGAGGGGATCATCGGGCTCTGCGGCAAGGATCAGGGGCTCACTTCTTCCATGAAGACAAGCCGAAGGGGTTCGGCCAGCAGCTCGTCCGCCTGGCGAGCGAAAGCCTGGAAATACGCGGTCTCACAGTGGGCATCCAGGGCGGCCTGACTCACGAAGGCTTCCCGCATGTAGAAGGTGCCGGGTTCATCCTTCAACTCGAACAGCACGTAATCGAGGTTGCCCGGCTCCTGGCGAGTGGGGTCAATCAAGGTAAGCAGGGCATCGCGAAGGCGCTCTCCCATGCCGTCACGGGCCTTGAGCACCGCGATCGATACCAGTTTGTCTGTCTCTTTTTTCATCCAGTTTTCTCCGTTGTACATCGTCAACACGCCAGAGAGTGCAACCTGGACAGCGATTTATACTGCCGGATGCCCCCCATCAGACGTTGCCCAGTGTAGGCAGGACGGTGGAGGCCATATAGGGGGGCAGAATGAACACTGTGTTCAACGGGGTGGATAACCACGCCGTGCACGGAGGAACAAACGAGCGGGAGGGATCATGGCGCAAAGGGTGGCAACGGGCCCCGCCAGGGGGCGGCACGGCTTGCTGCCCCCTGGTCCAGGCTAAGGGCCTGCAGACCAGCGCTCAACGTCAAGGCAATAGGTGGTGAAAGGGTGTTCGCCCAGGCGCGTTTTCCTCACCCAGATGGCCCGTCTGGCGAGGGATCGATAAGGCGGGCGGGTATCCAGCAAGTGAAAGAGGATCGTCCGATGGCCAAGCTCCCTCGCCCACCCCATCATCTCGTTGAAAATCGCCACGCCACTTCCCCAGCCGCCCCTGGCGAGCACAATGGCAAGCTCCACTCCCTCGTCATCGGGCTGGATGCCGCACCACCCCGCCAGGGTGCCGTCGAGGAAGATGGCGCGCACGCGGCAACCTGGCCGGGCGTCGACTCCCAGCTTGTGCGCCATCCAGTCGCGCACCCCGGCCACATCGAAAAGCGGGTGAGGGATCAGGTGCTTTCGCAGCGTCTCATCGTTGAGCAGCGGCAGAAACTCCTCTGCCCTGACAGCAGAAAAGGAGCTGAACACCATGGAGGTCTCTCTCATTGCGCGAAGAGGCGCCCCTAGTAGGGGGTGCCATCCTTGTGTCTGGCTGACCAGGCGCCATCGGCACCCTGTACCAAGGCCAGATCGTCGTCGGGATAGTCGACGGTATCCCCTGGCAGCCTGTCCCCCACCTCAAGATAGACAGCGTCCACCTCACCGTGGTTGAGCAACTGGTGGGCCAGGCCGCTGCCCCCCTTGAAGCCGATGCACTCCCCCGGCGACATCCGGTACTCCTCCTCCCCGTGGCGCAGGGTGGGATTGCCCGAGAGTACATAGACGAACTCGTCCTGCAGGCCGTGATGGTGCTTGAGCGCCGAGATGGCCCCCGGTGCCAGGGTCGTCAGGTTGACCCCGAAATTGGCGAGGCCGAAATGATCCCCCAGCCTGCGCCGAGTGCGGTGCTTGACCAGGGAGGCAAAGGGCTCCGGATAGAGGGACTTTGCCTTGTGCTCGGGGATGGCCGTTGCCTGAATGGCGCGTTTGTCAGTCATGTTCTGATCCTCCCTGTGAATGACGTCTCACTTTATAGCCTGCTCCTTAGCGACAAAACATGGGCAGGGGTTGAAGGGGTGTCTCGCACACCATGTCATGCCCGGTTGCCGCCAGATGGCAAAGACGCCCTGTTTTTCGTTTGGCTATCTTAATGGCACACCGGAAAATGGGAAGCCGCGTTGGCAACCTCACCAATGGAATGAAGAAGGTGGCCCGCGATCACTGGGAAGCACCCTCTTCCAGCGGCCCGGTATGGAGGGGCACCGGCACATGCAGACCCGGCGACTAGAGCACCTCAATCCTGACCTTGATAAGCCCGGATCGGGGATTGCCGATGGCGCTGAACGCCGCTTTGGAGAGATCGATGATGCGCCCGCGGGGGAAATTGCCCCTGTCGTTGACCCGCACCACCACGCTCTTGTCGTTGGCCAGGTTGGTGACCCTCACCAGGGCGCCGAAGGGCAGTGTCATGTGGGCGGCGGTGTTGGCGTGGCGCTGGTAAGGCTCCCCGCTGGCGGTGCGCTTGTTGTGGTAGCGATCGGCGTAATAGGAGGCGAGCCCCGTCTCGCTATAGCCTCGCCAGTTGCCCGCACTGCCTGCATCAGGCTGGCTGCTGCAGGCGGCCAGCAGCAGGCACAGGGAGGCCAGCAGCCCTTTTTGTCGCGTCGTCATGCGTTGCTTCCTCGATGGGACAGAGCGACCGGCATCGCCAGTCGGGCTTTCGTTAACAGGGGCCTACTCTCTCACATTTCCCATGGAAAACGGGAGGCCCAGGCCTCCCGTTTGTGTATTCACCCGTCAGCCCCTGTCAGGGGAAGATGTCAGGCGATGAGCTTGTCGTCGGCGAAGCCAAAGCCGCGCAGCCCCACCACATGCACGTGCTCGTGCTTGCCCTGCACCTTGCGGATGAGCTTGTAGGTGGTGCCCTTCTCGGGGCTGATGTTCTCCGGCGCCGCGATGAGGAGCTGCATGTCCTGGCGCTCGCACAGCTCGAACAGGGTGGCGATGGATTTGCCATCAAGCCGCGCCGCTTCGTCCAGGAACAACAGGCGGCAGGGAGCGATGTCCTTGCCGCGCAGACGGCGGGACTCCTCCTCCCAGCTGATGAGCACCATCAGCAGGATGGCCTGACCGGTGCCGATCGCCTCGCCGGTGGAGAGGGCGCCGCTCTCGGCACGCAGCCAGCCGTCGGCCCCGCGCTGCACCTCGATCTCCAGCTCCAGGTAGTTGCGATAATCCAGCAGCACGTCTCCCATCACCTGATAGTTGCGCTCCCCCTGCTCCACCTGCGGGTTAAGACGCTGGAAGAGCTTGGCCATGGCCTCGGAGAAGCTGAGCTCCTTGTCGGCGAAGAGATCGTTGTGCATGGCGCTCTGATCGGCGAGTGCGGTCAGGAGGCGAGTGTGGGCCTCGCGGATATTGACGTTGAGACGCACCCCGCGCACCAGACCGAAGGCGATGTTCTGCAGGCCCTGGTTCAATACCCGGATGCGGTTCTGCTCCCGGCGGATGATGTTGGTGATCTTGGCCGCCACCTCGTGGGAGGAGAGGGACAGATGGGTTTCCCGCTGCTTGAGCTCGTCGGCGAGGCGCGCCAGCTCGATCTCCATCTCCTCGATGGCTTCCACCGGATCGTCCGAGCGGATGATGTCGTTGCGGATGCGATCTTTGAGGTAACGGTAGACCTGCACGTAGAAGGCGACCTTCTGCTCGGTGCTGCGGTTGCCTTCCGACAGACGCAGCGCATCGCGCAGGGCCTCGTCGTGGGCCACCGCCACCCGCAGGGCGCCGAGGGCCTTGTCCGACATGGAGCGCAGCTCGTCGCTGTCAAGATAAGCCAGCTCGCGCTTGTTCAGACGCTTCTCGACGTCGGTCTCCCGTGCCAGACGCACCACCCGCGACCAGCTCGCCTTGTGACCCACCAGGGATTTACGGGCGCTGTAGTAATCCTTGCCTTCGAGCTTGAGACGACCGCCAAGGGATTCGATTTCGCGCTTGCACACCTGCAACTGGGCCTCGGCGCTGGTGCGGCGGGTCCGGGTGCGGATAAGCAGCTCTTCAATCTCTTTCTTGTGGGCACGGGCCTTCTCTTCCATGTCATCCGACAGGGTCAGCCCCATGGCCGCCAGCTCCTGCTCGAACTCCGCCAGGGTCTGCCCCTTGGCCGAGGCGCTGGAATCGAGCGCCGTGCGCAGTTGCAGCGCCTCGGTGTGGCGCTGGGTGATCTGCTTGTGCTGCTCACCGGCGGTGCGGGCGGCAAGCTCCGCCGCCTTGAGCTTCTCTTTGAGTCGCTCGCTCATCTCGGACGCCTTGCCCAGCAGGTCTTGTGCATCCTGATAGGCAAAGTGCGGCAAACGGGCCACCAGCTGATCGAGGGCGTAGCAGCGGCGTTTCTGCTCGGCCAGCAGGTCGCTCACCTCGTCAAAGGCTGCCTGCAGGGCCGCCAGATCCTGGGGATCCTGGCGCAGCACCTGCACCATGGTTTCCAGTTTTTCCAGCGCCTTGCCGTGCCTGGCGATAAAGGCTTCGGCTGTTTTAAGGGCCTCCACATCGGCGTGAGCCGCCTCGAGGCGGGCCGCCAGGTCTGCCTCGGCAAACAGGTGGGCAAAGGGCAGCATCCCCTGCACCAGCTGGATATGGCGGGTCAGCTGGGCGGCGGCGGCTTTGGCATCACTCAGCTGCTTGTCGCACTCGGCGATGGTTTCTTGCAGCTTGCGCTGCTCGTGCTGCTTGGCCTGCACCTCGGCTTCGGGGTCCGGGCGGAAGGCGATATCCAGATGCTGGCCGATAAAGTCGCGGAAGTGGCCGTAGAGACGGTGGTACTTCTGCTGCTCGAAGGCGGCCTTGGCGTAGCCCTCGATGAGGTTTTCCCGCTCAAGATCGAGCTGCTCGATCCGTTTTTCCCGGGCGGCGCGGCCAAACAGCGGCAGCTCGGGGTAGCGGGAGAAGCGCACCTGACGCTTGCTGGTGCGCACCAGCACGGCGTCCCCCAGCTCATCCGCTTCCACCAGATCCTCATCAAAGGAGTCGGGGTTGCCCTGGATGAGGTAGATATCTTCCGGGCAATCTTCCAGCTTTTTCATCCGCTCGATGGCGCCTTCGAGGTCGAGCACCACCAGGGCGCTGCGAGCCGGGCCGTAGAGTGCGGAGTAGTAAGGGGCATCATCGATGGAGATGTCGTCATAGAC
This sequence comes from Aeromonas sp. R2-1, assembly GCF_040908425.1. Classification (NCBI taxonomy): domain Bacteria; kingdom Pseudomonadati; phylum Pseudomonadota; class Gammaproteobacteria; order Aeromonadales; family Aeromonadaceae; genus Aeromonas; species Aeromonas sp. R2-1. Next base: position 13,187 of record NZ_JBFODR010000021.1, on the reverse strand, counting down.
GTCCGAGAGCAGCACGCCCCCCACCTGCTCGGCGATGCGGGCAAGACGCGGATCCGCCTCCCCGGCCCCCAGCTGCAGGTTGCGAATTTGCAGCTCCAGCGCCTGTTTCTGGCCCTGAATGCGGTTGCTCTCCTGCTCGAACTCCCGCTCCTTGTCGAGCACGCTCTGCATGCCGGAAGAGAGTTCTTCGGCGGTGGCCAAGGCCAAGCCACTCTGCTCGCGCAGTTGCTCGAGTTTTTCAAAGGATTTGAGCCAGCGCGGGGCCAGCTTGGTCAGTTCCGCGATATCGCGACCCAGCTGAGTGCCCTGATGCTCGAGGCTGGCGCGGCGCTGATTGGCCTCTGCCTGCTGCTCGGAGAGCTCCTCCTGGCGGGTGCGCTGGGCTTCGAGGAAGATCTCCAGCTCGTCCTGGCTGGCAATGTGCTGACCAGACGCCTGGGCCAGCTCGTCTCGCAGCCGCAAGAGCGTCTTCTGGCTTTCGCTCTCTTTCTCGAGGCGAGCCAGCGCGGCGCGCAGACCCTGCCCCTGGGCAATGCGGGCCTTGTCTTCGATGTGGCGCTTGAGCAGCGCCTGCGCGGTGGGCCAGGCGGCCTCGCGCACTGTCTCGGGGGCGATGCTGAGCAGCAGCGCCAGCGCCGCTTCGTGTTCGGCCACCGCCGCCTTGGCCAGCGCCAACTGCTGCTCGGCCCCCAGCACCCGGCTGGTCAAGCTCTGCTCGGCTGCGCGGAACTGGTGCAGGGTGTCGCTCGCCTGCGCAGGCTCGAGCCCCGGCAGCTCGCACTGCTCGCGGGCGTTTTCCAGGGCCTGCACCGCCTGACGGTACTGGATGGCGCGGGTCTGCTGGATATCGAGCGCCTGCTGGTAGTCGGCGAGCTGGGTCTTGAGGCTGTCTACCTCTGCCTGGGCCAGCTCCTTGCGCTCTTCCACCTCCAGCAACTGGCCGTGGATCTCTTCCACCACCGCCTGCTGCTGCTCCAGCTTGTCGTTGAGCTCCGCCAGATCGGCGCGATAGAGGGCAATCTTCTTTTGCAGCGCCACGGCCGCCATCACCTTGGCCAGGTGCTCGGCGGCGGACTCCAGCTCGTCGGTCAGGAGCTTCTCGCGGTTGGTGAGCTGATCCACCTCGTCCGCCAGATAGATGGCGCGCTGCTTCTCCTCGGCCAGCAGGCGGCGTTTGCCGGCGAGCTCAGAGCGTGCCTTGAGGGCCAGCTCGGAGAGGCGGCTCTTCTCGGCGGCGCCCCGCACATACTCCGCGGCCACATAGTGGGTGGTCTCGGTGATGAGATTCTTGAAGAGATCCCGCTGACCCTGGGTCTCTTTGATGGCTTCCAGGGTGCGGCGGTTCTCGTAGATGGCCGCCTCCATGTCCTGGAACGCCTTGCGTACACCGGAGTTCTCCGGCAGCAGGTATTCACGCAAGGAGCGGCTGATGGAAGACGAAATACCGCCGTAGAGGGAGGCTTCGATCAGGCGATAGAACTTGCCACGATCCTTCTGATCCCGCAGCTTCTTCGGGGTGATGCCGAACTCGAACATGAAGTTGTGATAATCGGTCACCGTATTGAACTTGGCGACCTTGATGGCGCCGAGCTCCGCTGCCGCCCCCTTCAGATCGGCGAAGGCACGTACCCGGCCCTTGCCGTCGTCGAGCTTCTCCAGCAGCAGATCCGTGGGCGCCAGGTGCTCGGGCACATCCACCAGGGCGAACGGGGTGATGTTGACCTTGTTGTCACGGTTGGCCACCTGTTCGAGGTGGACGCCGACCCAGATCCGCTGCTCGCGGCTGTTCATCACTTCCAGCAGCGAATAGCAGTGGCCACGCTGCAGCTTGCCGTAGAGCCCCTTGTCGCGGGAGGCACTGCTGGAACCCGCTTCCGTGGTGTTACGGAAGTGAAGCAGAGACTGGTCGGGGATGAGGGCCGCGATAAAGGCCGCCATGGTGGTGGACTTGCCCGCGCCGTTGCCGCCGGACAGGGTCGTGACCAGCTGGTCGAGATCGAAGGTGCGGGCGAAGAAGCCGTTCCAGTTGACCATGGTCAGGGATTTGAATTTGCCTCTCACGCCACACTCTCCATCAAACCGGCAGACACCATCAGTGCCGGCACATTAACGTTGCAGATCATCTTCCACCTCCAGCTCCAGCTGCTCTTCGTCCAGATCCTCTTCGATATCCTCGAACAGGGAATCGCTGCTCGGCATCTCGTCGTCGTGGAAAATGGCCTCCCCTTCCTGGATCATCCGCAGTTGCACCGCGCGGGGATCCTCGTCGGAGCGCACATCGGCGGCGAAGCGGAACACGGATTCGTTGACCCGGAATTTGTCGCTGTTGCCAAGGGGGGTGATCATCCCGAGGCGCTTGAGGCGACGCATGGAGGTGCGGATCTTCTCGAGGAGCTTCTTCTTGTCCAGATCCGTGCCGCCGGAGCGGCTGTTGACCATGCGCAGCAGTTGCTTCTCGTCCGCCAGACTCAGCACCTCTTCTTGCAGCTCACCCATGGCGAACACCCCTTCAGAGGCGAGCCTGTCCGGGCTCAGGAACAGGTAGCAGAGCACCTTGCCCACCAGCATATCGAGCTCAGATAACACTGTTGTTCCGATGTCGGCGCTCGGGCGCGGACGCAGGTAGAAGAAGCCTTCCGGCGCCTTGATGAGTTCCACCTGATAGCGCCCGTAGAAGATCTCCAGCTCCTGGTGGTACTCCACCAGGGCCGAGTGCTGCTCGAATTCGTCGGCACTGATGTGGCGACCGGAGCGCAGGGCGGTGTCGATGCGCGGAAACAAGGGGTTGGCGATGGCCTCTGCGAGACGCAGGGGCAAGGGGAATTCAGTATTGATCGATGACATAGGCCTGAACCTTGGATCCAGCTTGGTTGATGGGTTTCCATGCGGGTTGGCGGTGGTGCTCGCGCTCACCGCTGGCATGGCCGAGACGCACGGCCTGATCGATCAGGAGGCGCGCCACGTCGAAGTGGGCATGAGCCGGGTAGTCCAGCAGGTATTCCCGCAGCACGTCGGCAAGATCCAGCCGATCTCCCTGCTCCGGGTAGCGGGCCAGGTAGCGCTCGATGCGCTCCGCCAGCTCCTGGTTGATGTCCACCATCTCCACGTACTCCATCTCGAGGGGCACCTCGCCGGTCACCTCCTCGTCGTGGATGGCGATGGTTTCATCCCGCAGCTCCAGCAAACGGGGCTCTTCGGCCACCCGCAACAACCAGCTGTGCTGCTCGAAGTTGCGGATGGATTCCCGCAGCCGCTGGCTGAAGGCGCGGTTCTTGTCCATGTCGATGGCGTTGCGGATGAACTTGTGAACGTGCCTGTCATAACGGGACCAGAGCTCGATGCACTGCTGGCCCCAGGCGGTGATGACGTCCAGACGCCCCTGCAGGGCGTGGGTCAGCTCCTCGACGTGGAACAGATCCTCACGCCCCTGGGCCGCTTCCTGAATGTTGAGCAGCCCCGCCTGCAGGCGGTGGCCGGCGGCGTCCAGGGTGTCCTGCAACTCGCGCAGGGTCTGGCCGGTCTCGTGCAGGAGCTTCTCGCAGCTGTGAATGGCATCGACCCAGTTCTGGGTCAGCAGGGCCGCGATCTCGCTCTTGACCTGGTTTTGCTGCTCGTCCATGGCGCGCTGGGTGAGATCGATGCGCCCGAGCGTCTCTTCCAGGGAGAAGGAGAGGCGCGGCAGCACCTCGGCGTCCCACTGCTCCCGGGTGTTGGTCTCGAGCGCCGCCTTGCGGGCGGTGTCGAGCTCGGCCGCCAGGTGCTCGAGCAGGATGGAGAGCTTGATGGAGTCCACCTGGCGCTGATCCATGAAGAAATCGACGATGCTCATGCCAAGGCGCGACAGGCGGTAGAGGCTCTCCCCCGCCACCATGTCGGTGGTGAAACGCGACAGCAGTTGCTGGCGAATGAGATCGTTGATGGCGTTGTTGGCGCGACCGGTGAGGGTCTCGTCCATCTGGCCGAAGGCACTGCTGACATAGCCAAAGGCATCGTGCAGCGCGGCCTCCGAGAGATCAGACTCGTCCTCGGAGAGCGTCTTGATCGCTATCAGAAAGGCCAGCCTGTCGGTGGGGAGGTTCAGCGCCAACCCCTCCTGTCTGACCCATCCCACCGTCTCTGGCAGGGTACGGGATGTACTCATCATGACGTTATCATCTCGTTGTTATAGTCGGCAGGTCTTCGCCCGCCGTGGTGATATAGGCCGGGGTCGGTGGCGCCCCGGCGGCTGGATCCCGCATCGTATTCACGCCGGTGTGTCTCAACCGGCCGGTTTCTGGGCCATCACATGGATGTAGCGCCCCAGGGAAACAAAGGGCTCCTGGCGGCAATATTGCTGCTCCATGGCCAGCAGGTCCTCGAACTTCTCGACCTGATCCTGCTTGTGGCGCATGTAGTCGTGGATGACGCGCACCCCGGTCTTGCCGATGATCCGCAATCCCCCCCGGCCTATCCAGTCATAGACCTGCTCCGGCAACTGAGGGTTGGTGGGAGTCAGGGCTGTCTGGCGTTTCTTGCGAAGGCCCAGGCGCACATAGTCGAAATTACCCACCACCAGGCTCTGGAACAGGAGGCCGTGACGATTGTAAAAAAGCAGCGACAGTATGCCCCCAGCCTTGACGAAAGGGAACAGACCCAGCAAGGTCTGGCGCGGCTCGGCGAGCCACTCCAGTACCGCATGACAGAGCACCAGATCGAAGGTGCCGGTCACCTGGTGCTTGAGATCCTGAATGGGGCAATGGATGAGACGAATTCTGTCTTCCAAGCCCTTCTGGGCGATCTGCTCCCGGGCCAGATCCAGCATTTCTGCCGACAAATCGCACAGCTCCACCTGATGGCCCATGGCCGCCAGTTTCTGGGCGAAGTAGCCAAAGCCGCCGCCGGCATCCAGGATGCGCAGCGGCCGGTTGCCCAGGCGCGCCAGGCAGGCTTCGATGTCACTCCAGACAATGGTGGTGCGAATGCGCCCCTTGGTGGAGTCGTAAATGTTGCGAGCGAACTTGTCCGCGCGCCCGTCAAAACTCTGATCTTGCTTCAAGACACACTCATCTTCGACCGCCCCGCCATGAGGGCCGCAGGAGGAACCACACAGGATTGGGCCACAGGAAAAAAGAGGGGTATTCTGTCACATCCCGAATTTGCTGAAAACTCAAGGACGTGTCTGTCGTGTTCGAGCTCAACTTCTTTGTCATCAAGAAATGGCTGGGCCATCTGCTGATGCCGCTCCCCTTCTCTCTCTCCTTGTTGGTGCTGGCGCTCGCGTTGCTCTGGTTCACCCGTTTTCAGAGAACCGGCAGGCTGCTGGCGACCCTCTCCTTGGTGATCATCGCCCTGATGGGGACGCGGCCGGTGAGCTACGAGCTGGCCCGCAGCCTGGAGCAGACTTATCCCCCCTTCGAGGTGAGCCAGCATCCTGACATCCAGGCCATCGTCGTGCTGGGCAACGGTCATGTGAGCGATCCGGCCATCCCAGAGCGCGCCTGGCAAAACAACATCTCCCTGGCGCGCACCCTGGAAGGAGTTCGCCTGGCTCTGGCCTATCCAGAAGCCGAGCTGGTCTTCTCCGGTGCCGTGACCGGGGATCCCCTGTCGAACGCCGAGGTCAACGCCCGCATGGCGGCCAGCCTTGGCATCCCGCGTGCGCGCATGACGTTGTTTGAAAACAACAAAGACACCCATGACGAGGCGGTCAGCATCGCCGCCCACCTCAACGGCAAGCGGGTGGCGCTGGTGAGTTCGGCCACCCACCTGCCCCGGGCCATGGCCCTCTATCGCAGTCAGGGACTCGATGCGGTGCCGGCTCCCACCGATTACACCGCCAAGCAGAGTCAGGAGCCGCAACCCCTCTACAGCTACCTCCCCAAGGGGCGTTATCTGATGTATTCCGAGGCTGCCATTCACGAGTGGATTGGGGTATGGTGGGCCCGTTTGCGTGGGCAGGTCACCGAGTGAGCAATCGCGCCTTGCATTCCTGATTTGGATCAGGAAAGAGAAAAAAAATTACGTCATTTGCCGCCGGGTCAGCTATCTTGGGCTCGGTTCAATTCATATAATGTTGCGCAATCAAATGCCTAGGAGATATAGAAGATGAGACAGCACCTGGTAATGGGTAACTGGAAACTGAACGGCACCAAGGCTTCTGTAGAAGCCCTGATCAAAGGACTGACCCCGGCCGCTGCCGCTCATCCTTCCGTGCAAGTGGCCGTCTGCCCGCCGGTTATCTTTTTGGGTCTGGTTGAACAGCTGACCGCCGGCAGCAAGATCGCCTACGGTGCCCAGAACGCCGACGTTCACGAGTCCGGCGCCTTCACCGGCGAAAACGCCCCCTCCATGCTCAAAGCCTTCGGCTGCACCTACTCCCTGGTCGGTCACAGCGAGCGTCGTACCCTGCACGCAGAGACCGACGACGTGGTGGCTGCCAAGTACGAAGCCATCCAGAAGGGCGGCCTGATCCCCGTGCTGTGCATCGGTGAAACCCTGGCCCAGTTCGAAGCCGGTACCACCAACCAGGTGGTCGAGACCCAGCTCAAGGCCGTGATCGATCGCTGCGGCATCGCCTCCTTCGAGAACGCCGTCATCGCTTACGAGCCGGTATGGGCCATCGGCACCGGCAAGACCGCCACCCCGGAGATCGCACAATCCGTGCATGCTCACATCCGTCAATACCTGGCCGGTTTTGATGCAGCCGTGGCTGCCAAGGTACAGATCCTGTACGGCGGCTCCGTGACTGGCGCCACCGCTGCCGACCTGTTCGGCCAGCCGGACATCGACGGTGGCCTGGTGGGTGGCGCGTCCCTGAAAGTGGACGACTTCTCCCAGATCATCGCTGGCGCCGCCAAGTAAGCGCCAAGCAAAGAGGGGCCCCGCCCCTCTTTGCATATCGCTTTCCTATGGACCCTCTCGCCATAGGAAAGCCGATATAGTAAAAGCGGCCAGCCGTATTATTCAGAATCTTGATTTTCGACAACTCAGATCCAGAGGCACTCATGACCAAACAAATCAAACGTATTGGTGTTTTGACCAGTGGTGGTGACGCACCGGGTATGAACGCAGCCATCCGCGCCGTGGTGCGCGCCGGTCTGCATCATGGCCTGGAAGTTTACGGCATCTATGATGGCTACCTCGGTCTGCACCAGGACCGTATCGTCAAGCTCGAGCGTCACAGCGTCTCCGACGTCGTGAACCGTGGCGGTACATTCCTGGGCTCCGCCCGTTTCCCCGCCTTCAAGGATCCGAAAGTCCGTGCCGAAGCGGTCGAAAACCTGAAGAAACACGGCATCGACGCCCTGGTGGTCATCGGCGGTGACGGCTCCTACATGGGTGCCAAGAAGCTGACCGAAGAGGGCTTCCCCTGCATCGGCCTGCCGGGCACCATCGACAACGACATCGCCGGTACCGACTTCACCATCGGCTTTGATACCGCTCTGAACGTGGTGGTTGACGCCATCGACCGCCTGCGCGACACCTGCAGCTCCCACCACCGCATCTCCGTGGTCGAGATCATGGGCCGCCACTGCGGCGATCTGGCCATGTCTGCCGCCGTTGCCGGTGGTGCCGAATACGTGATCGTGCCGGAAGTGGCCTTCGACAAGGAGAAGCTGCTGCAACAGATCAAGGAAGGGGAAGCCAAGGGCAAGAAGCACGCCATCATCACCATCTGCGAGCACGTCACCGACGTCAACGCCCTGGCAAAAGACATCGAGGCCATGACCGGCCGCGAAACCCGCGCCACCATCCTGGGTCACATCCAGCGTGGCGGTTCTCCCACTGCCCGTGACCGTATCATGTCCAGCCGCATGGGTGCCTTCGCCGTTGAGCAACTGCTGGCGGGCCAGGGTGGCCGCTGCGTCGGCATTCAGGGCAACGAGATGGTGCACCACGACATCATCGACTGCATCGAGAACCTGAAGCGCCCGTTCAACCAGGAGCTGTACGATCTCTCCACCACCCTGTTCTAAGAGCTGTGGTCTGACAAAAAACCCTCCTCTGGAGGGTTTTTTTATGCGGGCTCCTCACCCCCTCCTCCCTCTGCGGAGGCCCGACTATCCACTGGCCACTGTCGCCATCTCTTACCCCTTGCCCGGCGGCCCTGAGCCTCTGACCCCACGACCTTCTCCTTTACTTCTTTCCCCCGCTTTTCTGCTTGTTCACCTTGTTCGCGACGGGTCTGGATAAAGGCCCTCGTGCCGCAGTGCCACGGCCCTGCGCCAGGCCTCCCCTGCCCTTCATCCCATCACACTGGCGCCATATAGCAAACCGGGTGGGCCGACGATATCGCCCGCTTCCCCTGCGCGCGGGCCCAGTGGCTCGTCCCCCCAAGAAAACAGCGAAAAACGGGGCTTCCGACCACCCAAGGCCCCATGAAGATCGAACCTCCATTTTCCCGCCTTCCCCCTTTCCTTCCATGCTCCTTTGGCGGCCGTTTTGTCGTTTTTTCGTACTCTTTTTGCTCCCATCCTGTTTGGGATGAGCAGAAAATTGAGCCTTCATCGGATAACCCTGGCTGGCAACAGCCTTGCAGACTGGGGTTGGGAAACAAGTTGTGAGAAAACATGACATGGGATGACAAAACCTGGCTGACAACCACCAACCTCCCTAGGACGACATCAATCGGCGCATCCCGCAGGCCATTTTGCTGATGAAAAATGGAGATCACCAAAAAAACCCAATTGGAGCCACCAAGAAGAGAGCCACAAAAACAACATAACTTAATGTATTTAAAGACTTTATATGTATCCACTTTCACTGATATCACCATAAAACCCTTCCCAGGACAAAAAACGCCCTTAAACTTGGGAAAATGCAGCCATATTTCACCGACAAACCATTTTCGCCTCATAATTACATTTTTCGTTGTTTTATCGTTCTGTTGTGGTATCTTGGTTCCATCATGAGCCAACCAAGGGAGATAAAATCATGAAAGAGTTCGTAGTTACCGCCGTTTTCACCGTGTTTTTCACTCTGGTTGCCGTCTCCATGCCGTCGCTGGCACAGCTCTAAGTCGGTCAATCAGTCATCTGCCACCTCTGCACCAGAGGGGCGGTTCAAAAAACAGACTGCAATATGGGTTTTTGACGTGCTCTGACAAAGAATGATGCCAAGCCATCATTGAATGCGATCTGCGCGCACAAAACGACCTCGTCGACATCCATGCCATCTTTCAAGGGGAGCCCGGGCTCCCCTTGTCGCATCTCCCCCTGCGGGATTTACTCTTGCCTCCCTGCCCGTCACAATGGCCGCTGGATTTGCCACGCAGGAACCACCATGACTCAGGATGCCTTGCGCCACTGGCGCCGCGACCTTCATCGTCACCCCGAAGCCGCCTGGTGTGAATTTCGCACCACCACCCTCATCGCCCAACACCTCAGTGAACTCGGTTTCTCCATCATGCTGGGGGATCAACTGCTCGCCAGCACCCTCATCATGGGACGGGAAATAGACGTCGAGGCCCAGAAGGCCCGCGCCCTGCACCAGGGGGCGCATCCGGAGTGGCTGACGCGGATCGACGCACTCACCGGCGTGATGGGACTCTGGGATAGCGGGCGCCCCGGCCCCACCCTGGCGTTTCGCTTCGATATCGATGCGGTGGAGGTCGAAGAGAGCCAGGAGGCGTCACACCTGCCCGGCCAGGGAGGCTGGCACTCCGCCAACCCGGGCTGGATGCACGCCTGTGCCCACGATGGTCACACCGCCATCGGGCTGGTGCTGGCCGAGCGGATCGCGGCCCTCGCCGATCGCCTCACTGGCCGCATCAAGCTCTTCTTCCAGCCGGCTGAAGAGGGCTGCCGAGGCGGCAAGGCGCTCGCGGCAGGGGGGCAGCTCGACGACGTGGACGCCCTGCTGGCACTGCACATCGGCATTCACGCGAGCAGTGGTGAGCTGGTGGTCAACCCCACCGAGTTTCTCTGTTCAACCAAATTCGACGTGGAGTTCATGGGGCAAGCCGCCCATGCGGGGCTCGAGCCCAACGCGGGCCACAATGCCCTGGCAGCGGCCTGCATGGCCACCACCGCCATGCTCGGCATTCCCCGCCATCGGGACGGCATGACCCGCATCAACGTGGGGCAGCTCAACGGCGGCAGTGGACGTAACGTCATCCCGGGCCATGCCCGCCTGATGGGGGAGACCCGTGGCGCGACGCCAGCCCTCAACGACTACATGTTCAATCAGGTGCAGCAGATTGTGGAGGGGGCGGCCCTGATGCAGGGCGCGACCTACCACATCCGCAAACAGGGGGAAGCGATCGGCATCGAGAACAGCCCAACCCTCATCGAGGAAATCGTGCCTCTCGCACAGGGGAATTCCCTTGATACCATCCACACCCGCCGCTTCGGGGCCAGCGAGGATGCCGGTTTCCTCATCGAGCGGGTACAGCAGCACGGCGGCGAAGCCGCCTATCTCATCCTGGGAGCCAACCTCGCGGCCCCCCACCATCATCCGGAGTTCGACTTCGACGAAACCGTGCTGGCCCCCGGAGTGGCCTTGCTGGAGGCCTGGCTGCTCGCCCGCCTCGGCCGCTAGCAGACGCCGAATGCAAACAAGGCAGCCCATGGGCTGCCTTGTTTTTTACACCCTTGCGGGCATAGGGGACCTACTCTCCCAGCACGATCGCGCAGAGATGGGCGAAGTGGTGGATCTCGTGGGTCGCCTCGCACGGGACTGTCTCCCGTCCCGGGTTGTACCAGCAGGTGGCAAGCCCCTGGGCGGCGGCACCGGCGATGTCGGTCTTGGGATTGTCCCCCACCATCAACACCCGCGCCGGGCTCGGCTGACCCATCTGCGCCAGGGCATGCTGGAAGATGGCCGCCGCCGGCTTGGTCACCTGCACCTCGTCAGAGATAACGAGAGGCTCAAACCAGCTGTTCCAGCCCAGTTTGTCGAGGCGCCCGCGCTGGGGCAGGCTGAAGCCGTTGGTGATGATCCCCATTCTGACCTTGCTCTTCAGGGCCTGCAGGGTCTCCTCCACCCCCTCCAGCGGCACGCTCAGGGCGATGATCTGCTGCAGGAAGGTCTCGTTCATCGCCATGGGCGCCACGTTGACCTGCTCGGCAAAGAGCGAAAAACGGGTCTGCTGCAGGTGGGTGGCGTCAATCTCCCCTGAGTTGTACTGCTGCCAGAGCCGCTGGTTGAGGGCATGGTACTCCGCCATCTTGGGGGGAGTCGGCGCCACGCCGTAGATCTGCAGGGTCCGCTCCAGCGCCCTGGCGACCGGAAAATCGAGCAGGGTTTCGTCCAGATCGAACAGCACCCAGTCATAGCTTGCTTGTTTCACGCTTGTCCTTATTGATTGTGCTTGGCCACGTTGTCATGCGTCGGGCGCACCCATCCCCAGAGGGCTGTCGAGCAGGGTCAGGGTCAGCCTGACACCAAAGCCGGTTACCTCGCTGCCCACCACGCCATTGCCCCCCTTGTTGCGAAAACCACTCAGGTCGAGGTGCAACCAGGGAAGCTCGGCGGGCACGAAGCGCGTGAGAAAACGGGCGGCATCGATGTGATCCGGGGAGGCGCCCGGCGCGCACTGTAACAGATCGGCCCACTCGCTATCGAGGTTGTCATCGTAATCCTCGTCCAGGGGGAAGGGCCAGACTCGCTCCCCGCTCTGCTGGCCCAGCGCTATCAGAGTGGTGAGCCACTCGGGGCGGTTGGTGAAGGCGCCGCTGTAACGGCTGCCGAGCGCCCGTTTACAGGCGCCAGTCAGGGTGGCGTAGTCGATCAGCAAGTCGGGTTTGTCCCCGGCCGCCAGGGTCAGGGCATCCGCCAGCACCATGCGACCCTCGGCGTCGGTGTCCACCACTTCGATGGTGGTGCCGTTCAGCGCGGTCACCACCTCACCGGGCCGGAAGGCCTGCGGGCCGATGTGGTTCTCGGCGATGGCGAGCCAGCAGTGCACCTCAACGGGGAGTTTCGCCCGGCTGATGGCCAGCAGCGTGCCAAGGGCCACCGCGCTGCCCCCCATGTCCAGGTGCATGCCATACATGCTGCCACCGACTTTCAGGTTGTAGCCACCGGAGTCGTGGCAGATCCCCTTGCCCACCAGCGCGACGCGGCGCAGCGGGTTGGCCGGACAGTAACTGAGCCTGACGATGGCGGCCTGACCGTCCGCCGAACCACGGGCCACCGCCAGGAAGGCGCCAGCCCCCTTCTGTGCCAGGGTCGTCTCATCAAACTCCTGCCACTGCCACCCCTCCTGCTGCGCCAGCTCCCGGGCATAGGCCCGGTAATGACGGGGATTGAGCTCGGACGCTGGCAGCACTGCCAGGTGGCGAGCCAGACCGTTGCCTTCGGTTTCTGCGCTCAGGCGGGCCATGTCCAGCTCGCAAGGGGGGGAAAGTTGCAACTGCTGATAACCCGGTCTTGTCGCCTCACTCCGTTTCTGGGTCGGCAGGGTCACATCGGCGGCGAGCAGGCAGGCGAGCACCACCCTTGCCAGTTGCGCGCGATGCTCATCGTCAAAGCCCTCCAGATGGAGCGCCAGGTGCGTCGCCTTGAGGCCCGCCAGCGAGCCCACCCAGCTGCGCACCTGCTTGTAGAGCCGATGATCCAGGGCCGGGCGGGCATCCATGAAGATCACCCGTTGCAGCCCCTGACTGTCGTCAAGGGAATAGGGGGCCTTCTGACCCAGGGCTATCTGGGTTGCCACGGCGGCAAAGGGAGGCGTCGCCAGCAGGGTATCGCGCGCTGAGTCGGCAATGAGCAGGAGTTTGACGGCAGCCGGCCCTGCCATTACTTCGGCGAGGGAGGTGCTCTGCATCGTGATTTGGGGAGAAGAATAGCTAAAAGGGGTCATCACAGGGTGCGGCCTCATCCATGAACAGAAAGCAGGATGATACCGAACAAATGGCGAGAGGGATCGGAAAAACACACATTATTGTGTGCAAGCAACAGATGCTGGAGGTAATCAGAGAGGTAATTCAGAAGAAAAGCAGTCAGAAGTTGGTTGCGGGGGCCGGATTTGAACCGACGACCTTCGGGTTATGAGCCCGACGAGCTACCGAGCTGCTCCACCCCGCGTCCGAATTGTATTGCCACCACAAAAAGCAGAGCAGTTGCTTCTTGCTGTCTTCGTCTCCACCGCAGGCGCTAGCGCTTGCCATCGACACAAATAGTTGGTTGCGGGGGCCGGATTTGAACCGACGACCTTCGGGTTATGAGCCCGACGAGCTACCGAGCTGCTCCACCCCGCGTCCGAA
>NZ_JBFODR010000020.1:0-58595 GCF_040908425.1 Aeromonas sp. R2-1 | reverse complement strand
TGAATCGCCCCTACTTTCCTAGACACCTCAAGAGCCTCAAACTGAGGTCAATCAGGAGGTGTTATGAGCAAGCAGCAACGTTACACGGAAGAATTCAAACTGGCCGCCGTCAAGCAGGTGACTGAGCGCCATTACCCAGTGGCAGAGGTCGCTGAGCGACTTGGTGTTTCCAGCCACAGTCTTTACGCCTGGATCAGGCGCTACAGCCAGCCCGCCGTGCAGCAACAGCATGACTCCAGCCAGCAAGCCGAAATTCGGCGCCTCAAGGCTGAACTGCGCCGCGTCACCGATGAGCGAGATATCTTAAAAAAGGCCGCCGCGTACTTTGCCAAGCTGTCAGGGTAAGGTACGCCTTCATCCGGGTGCACGCGTCCACACATCCCATCCGCCGACTGTGTCGGATGATGAATGTCCACCCGAGCGGTTATTACGCCTGGCAGCACCAGCCTTTATCTGCCCGCGCACTTGAAGACCAACGCCTCCTGGGCCAGATCAAGCAATGTTGGCTAGAAAGCGGGGGCGTCTATGGCTATCGCAAGATCCGGGATGACCTGCGAGAGATGGGCGAGACCTGTGGGAAACACCGGGTGGCGCGATTAATGCGTCATGAAGGTTTGCGTTCACAAACCGGTTATCGTCGCCGTCCCGGTCATTATGGTGGCCGGCCAACGGTGGTTGCACCGAATCATCTTGAACGCCAGTTCGATGTGACTGAGCCAAATAAGGTCTGGGTAACGGACATCACTTATATTCGAACCCATGAAGGCTGGCTCTATCTGGCCGCGGTATTGGATTTGTTTTCACGACAAGTCATTGGTTGGTCAATGGGGCCACGGATCGACCGAGAGTTGGCCATCAGCGCGTTACTGATGGCAGTGTGGCGACGGCGACCCGAGCAGGAAGTGCTGGTTCATTCTGACCAAGGGAGCCAGTTTAGCAGCTATGACTGGCAGGATTTTTTGCGGGAGCACCGGCTCAAGGCCAGCATGAGCAGACGTGGCAATTGCCATGATAACGCGGTGGCGGAGAGTTTCTTCCAACTCCTCAAACGCGAGCGGATCCGACGTAAAACCTATGCAGATCGGGAGGAGGCCCGGCAGGATGTGTTCGATTACATTGAAATGTTTTACAACCCCAAGCGTCGGCACAGTTTCAACAATGGGCTATCGCCAGTAGAGTGTGAAAAGCAATATTTCGAACGGCTCAAAAGTGTCTAGAGAAGCCGGGGCGATTCAGTATGCTTTCCGGGCGGCGCTTCTCTATTAAAGGGATCCGGGCTAAGTTGTGGATTGGCAAAGACAACCACGCTTTCGAAGGGGAAAGAACATGCTGATTAGGAATGTGCGTCTGGCGGGCAGGGAAGGGATGTGGCAAATCCTCTGTCAGGGAGGCGTGATCCGGGCCATTGAGCCCATGAGCACTCAGCTGCTCTCTGCCCGCGAGCTTGATGGTGAGCAAGGCCTTGTCATCCCCCCCTTTATCGAACCGCACATTCACCTCGATACCACCCAGACGGCTGGCGAGCCGAGTTGGAACCTCTCCGGTACCCTGTTCGAGGGGATCGAGCGTTGGGCCGAGCGCAAGGCGCTGCTGACCCATGAGGATGTGAAACAACGCGCCATCCAGACACTGAAATGGCAGATTGCCAACGGCATCCAGTTCGTGCGGACTCACGTGGATGTTTCCGACCCCAATCTGGTCGCCTTGAAGGCGATGCTGGAGGTGCGGGAGGAGATGAAGGAGTGGGTGGAGCTGCAGATCGTCGCTTTTCCGCAGGAGGGGATCCTCTCCTACCCCAACGGCAAGGCATTGCTGGAAGAGGCTCTCAAGCTGGGGGCCGACGTGATCGGTGCCATCCCCCATTTCGAGTTTACCCGGGAGTACGGGGTCGAAAGTCTGCACTACGTCTTCGATCTTGCGGAGAAATATCAGGTTCTGGTGGATGTGCATTGCGACGAAATCGATGACGAACAGTCCCGTTTTATCGAGACGCTGGCAACCCTGGCCTACGAGCGCGGTATTGGCCATCGGGTGACCGCCAGTCATACCACAGCCATGCACTCCTACAACGGTGCCTATGCGTCGCGGCTGTTCAGGCTGCTGAAGATGGCGGACATCAACTTCGTGGCCAATCCGCTGGTGAACATTCACCTGCAGGGGCGCTTCGACAGCTATCCCAAGCGCCGTGGCATCACCCGGGTGAAGGAGATGCTGGAGGCGAACATCAACGTCTGCTTCGGCCACGACGACGTGTTCGATCCCTGGTATCCCATGGGCACGGCCAACATGTTGCAGGTGCTGCACATGGGGCTGCATGTCTGCCAGATCATGGGCTACGAACAGATCAACGACAGTCTCAAGCTGATCGGCAGCCACAGCGCCCGCACCCTGAACGTGCAGGATCGCTACGGCATCGAGGTGGGCAAGCCCGCCAACCTGCTGATCCTTCCTGCAGAGAATGGTTTCGATGCGGTGCGCCGCCAGGTGCCGGTACGTTATTCCATCCGTCATGGCAGAGTCATCGCCGATACTCGCCCGGCCGAGACGACCCTCCATCTTGTGAATCCAGAACCGGTAGACTTTCGCCGCTAGGGTCTTGCCGGGTCGATTAATTGCCCGGCTGTCCCCTGCTGTCGAGATTTTGCATAATGCCAACCTGACACTCTTGGAGCCTGCTTGATGCAAACCTGGTTATTTGTCGCTGCCGGAGGCGCCTTCGGTGCCTGCCTGCGTTTTGGCATCGCCGAGCTGATGGCCTGGCTGCTGGGACGCCACTTTCCCTATGGCACCCTGGTGGTCAACGTGGTGGGTTCCTTCATCATGGGGATTGCTTATGCCCTGATCAGCCATGGTCACGTGGTGGAACACCCGATGAAGCCATTGCTGATGGTGGGTATCCTCGGTGCCCTGACCACCTTCTCCTCCTTTGCCCTCGACACAGTCGTGCTGGCCCAGCAAGGGGCCTATCTGAAGGCGCTGCTCAATATCGGTCTCAATCTGTTCCTCTGTCTGGCCATGGTCGTGCTGGGGATGCAGTTGGTCGCAAGCCGGGTTTGAGGTGTCCGCACGCCATCGGCTCTGGTAAACTGGCGGCCATTCTTTGCTCTATGGGTATTTGAGGGATGTCGGAACAGACTACTACTACGCATTTTGGCTATAAAACCGTGGCAGCGACCGAGAAGGAAACCCTGGTCGCCGGTGTCTTTCATTCGGTAGCGGCCAAGTATGATCTGATGAACGATCTGATGTCGTTCGGCATCCATCGCCTCTGGAAGCGCTTTACCATCGACTGCTCCGGTGTCCGCAAAGGACAGAAGGTGCTGGATCTGGCTGGCGGCACAGGGGATCTGACCGCCAAGTTCTCCCGCATCGTGGGTGAGACCGGCCAGGTGGTCCTGGCGGACATCAACGACTCCATGCTGAAAGTGGGCCGCGACAAACTGCGTAACCTGGGGGTGGCCAACAACGTCTCCTATGTGCAGGCCAATGCCGAGGCGCTCCCGTTCCCTGACAACCATTTCGACGTCATCACCATCGGCTTCGGCCTGCGCAACGTCACCGACAAGGACAAGGCGCTCGCCTCCATGTTCCGGGTGCTCAAGCCGGGTGGCCGCCTGCTGGTGCTGGAGTTCTCCAAGCCGGTGAGCGAAGTGATCGCCAAGCTTTATGATCTCTACTCCTTCAAATTGCTGCCAAAAATGGGCGAAATCGTCGCGAACGACAGCGAAAGTTACAAATACCTGGCGGAATCCATCCGCATGCACCCGGATCAGCAGACCCTGGCAGGCATGATGGAGAATGTCGGGTTCGAACAGGTCGAGTTTTACAACCTGACCCAGGGCGTGGTCGCCCTGCACCGCGGTTACAAGTTTTAAGGTCGCCTATGCCGATGGATGCCATGGTCACCGCGGTGATCGAAACCAGCCTCAACCAGTTGCTGGCCTTGGACAAACAGAGCCCGGAGCGGTTGCGCAAGCTGACGGGCAAGGTACTCAAACTGGAGCTGCGCGAGCTCAAGCCGCTCTGGTTTGTCTTCTCGGAGCGCCGTCTGGATGTGCTGGCCAGGTTTGAAGGGGAGGCGGATGCGGTGCTGAGCCTCTCCCTGACCGCCCTCGGCCTGCTCAAAGAGCCTTCCGCCCTGACCCGCTACATCCGCGAGGAGAAGCTGGACCTGAGCGGTGACCCCCAGCTGGTGCAGGCATTCAGCGCCCTGCTTGGCGAGCTCGATATCGACTGGGAAGAGGAGCTGTCCCGCTACACCGGCGATGTGGTGGCCCACACCCTGTGCAGTGGTGCCCGTCAGGCTCGCCGTTTTGTGGGGCGAGAGTTGTGCCGTTCCCAGCGTCAAGTGGCTGAGTATTTGACCGAGGAGGCGAGGCTTGCCCCGGGTCCGCTGGAAGTGGCGAGCTTCAATGACGATGTCGAAGAGCTGGCCCAACAGATGAAGGCGATCGAGTTGCGGCTTGCCCGCCTCGAACAGCAGGTGAGCTGATGACCCCAAAGGAGTTCAAACGCCTCTATCGCATCGTCAGCATCCTGCTGGAACAGGGCATCGACGAGCTGGTGCCCGCCCGTTATCAGCCCTGGCCTGGCCGTCTGGCCCGTCGCAGTCTGTTCTGGCTCAAGAACAAGCAACAAGGCATGAGCCGTGGCGCCCGCATTCGCCTCGCCTTCGAGGCCCTCGGTCCCATCTTCATCAAGTTCGGCCAGATGCTCTCGACCCGCCGAGACCTGCTGCCCCCTGACATTGCCGAAGAGCTGGCCCTGCTGCAGGACAGGGTGCCTCCCTTCTGTGGTCAGGCCGCCCGTCGCCAGATAGAAGAGAGCCTGGGTTGCCCCGTCGAGACTCTGTTCGATGACTTCGACGAGACGCCGCTGGCATCCGCCTCCATCGCCCAGGTGCACACCGCCCGGTTGAAGGAGAACGGCCGCGAGATCGTCATCAAGGTGATCCGTCCCGATATCGAGCCGGTCATTGAGGCCGACCTGCGCCTGATGCAGGCCCTAGCCCGTCTGGTGGCCCGTTTCGTGCCCCAGAGCGGACGACTGCGCCCCGTCGAGGTGGTGGAGGAGTATCGCAAGACCATACTCGACGAGCTCAACCTGATGCGCGAAGCGGCCAACGCCATCCAGTTGCGCCGCAACTTCACCGGTTCCGAGGCGCTCTATGTGCCCGAGGTGTTCACGGACCATTGCCGTGAGCAGGTGCTGGTGATGGAGCGGATCTACGGCATTCCGGTCTCCGACATTGCCGCGCTGGAAGCCAACGGCACCAACATGAAGCTGCTGGCCGAGCGCGGAGTGGAGGTGTTCTTCACCCAGGTGTTCCGCGACAGCTTCTTCCACGCCGACATGCACCCGGGCAACATCTTCGTCTCTTTCGAACACCCCGAGAATCCGCTCTGGATCGGCATCGACTGCGGCATCGTCGGCACCCTCAACCGGGAAGACAAGCGCTACCTGGCGGAGAACTTCCTCGCCTTCTTCAACCGCGACTACCGCCGTGTGGCCGAGCTGCACGTGGAGTCCGGCTGGGTGCCACCCGATACCAAGGTGGACGAGTTCGAGTTCGCCATCCGCACCGTGCTGGAGCCCATCTTCGAGAAACCGCTCTCCGAGATCTCCTTCGGCCATGTGCTGCTCAATCTGTTCAACACCGCCCGTCGCTTCAACATGCAGGTGCAGCCGCAGCTGGTGCTGCTGCAAAAGACCCTGCTCTATGTGGAAGGGCTGGGTCGCCAGCTCTATCCCCAGCTGGATTTATGGCAGACCGCCAAGCCCTATCTGGAAAACTGGATGCACGAGCAGGTCGGCCCCAAGGCGGTGTGGAATGCCATCAAGGAGAAGGCGCCGTTCTGGGCGGAGAAACTGCCGGAGCTGCCGGAGCTGGTCTACGAGACCCTGCGTCAGGCCCGCCATCAGCAGCACCACTTCGACCAGATGTTTGCCGATTTCCGTCGCCACAGTCGCCGTCAGGGGCAGGCTCGCTACCTCTTAGGGGTTGGAGCCAGCCTGCTGCTCGCGGGTGTATTCTTGCTGACCCAGAAACAACACATTGAGTGGGGACAAATCAGCCTCGCCGGCGCCGGGTTATGCTGGCTGCTGGGTTGGTTGCGAACCCGTTCCCATTAAATAACCTGCGCCATCGGGCGCCTATCCGGAGAGAAAGTCATGGGTGGTATCAGTATTTGGCAGTTGTTGATCATCGCAGTCATCGTCGTGCTGTTGTTTGGCACCAAAAAATTGCGCGGTATCGGTGGCGATCTGGGCGCGGCGGTCAAGGGGTTCAAGAAGGCGCTCTCCGATGAGTCGGCCGACACCAAACCCGAGCAGAAAGATGCCGAGTTCCCGACCAAGCAGTTGAACGAGACGGCCAGCAACGCCGAAGCCGCCAAGCAGAAAGACAAAGATCAGGCCTAAGCCATGTTCGACATCGGTTTTTGGGAACTGGTCGTCATCGGCGTCGTCGCCCTGGTGGTGCTGGGTCCCGAGCGGTTGCCGGTCGCGATCCGCACCGCCAGCCACTGGATAAGGCTGATCCGCAGCACCGCCAACTCGGTCAAGGCCGAGCTGGAGCAGGAGCTCAAGTTGCAGGATCTGCACAACGACCTGAAGAAGGCCGAACGGTTGCAGATGAACAACCTGAGCCCCGAGCTGCAGGAGTCCATCGAGCAGTTGAAAGCGGCCGCCCAGTCGGTGAATCGTCCCTATCAGGGGGAGAACGAGATCCGCCCGCCTCGGGAGCCCGCCCAGGCTGAGCCAGCCACTCCGGTGGCTGCCTCGGTGCCCGCGACCCCAGAGGTGCCACCGGTCAACAGCCAGCGAGAGAGCGAGCCTGTGCCCGCCAGCGAGTCCGCAGCCAAAGGGGAGGTGAAGCCATGAGTCAGGCAGAACAACCCCTCATCAGCCATCTGGTGGAGCTGAGAACCCGTCTGCTGCGCGCGATCTCCGCCATCCTGCTGGTGTTCATCGCGCTCATCTACTTCTCCAACAACATCTACGACTTCGTGGCCCAGCCGCTGCTCAGCCAGTTGCCGGCAGGCACCAGCATGATAGCGACGGATGTGGCGACGCCCTTCATCACGCCCATCAAGCTGACCCTGGTGGTCTCCTTCTTCGTGGCGATCCCCTATCTGCTCTATCAGGCCTGGGCTTTCATCGCACCCGGTCTGTACCAGCACGAACGGCGGCTGATCCTGCCTCTGGTGGCCTCCAGCGCCGTGCTGTTCTACGCGGGGATGGCGTTCGCCTACTACGTGGTGTTCCCCCTGGTGTTCGGCTTCTTCACCAGTACCGCCCCCGCCGGGGTGACGGTGGCGACTGACATCGCCAGCTACCTGGACTTCGTGCTGACCCTGTTCTTCGCGTTCGGGGTGGCGTTCGAGATCCCGGTGGCCACCATACTGCTCTGCTGGACCGGGGTGACCACCCCCAGGAGCCTGAAGGAGAAGCGCCCCTACGTCATCGTCGGGGTCTTCGTGGTCGGTATGTTGCTGACGCCGCCCGATGTCTTCTCCCAGACCCTGCTCGCGATCCCCATGTGGGGCCTGTGGGAGATAGGTCTGTTCTTCGCCCGCTTTTACGTGAAGAAAGAGGACGAGGAGCAGCAACAAACGGAAGAGGGGAGCTGAGGCTCCCTTCCTCTTTTCATGCATCCGTTCGAGGCGTATGGTAAGGCCCCATCGAGTAGATGGTTTTCAAATGCCTGATATGCACCTCGTTTGCCCGGAACCCCTGACTCCATGATCGACATCGGTTTGAACCTGACCAGCAGCCAGTTCGCAGGCGAACAGGCCGACCTGGTGGAACGCGCGCGCGCCGCCGGGGTGGAAGCCCTGATCCTGACCGGCACCGATCTGGCCGGCAGCCGCGAGAGCGCCGCATTGGCCGCCCGCTGGCCCGGTTACTGCTTCTCCACCGCCGGGGTCCATCCCCACGATGCCAAAAGCGTCGATGAGGCGACCCTGCCCGCCCTGCGCGAACTGGCGGCCCTGCCCCAGGTGGTGGCCATCGGCGAATGCGGTCTCGACTACAACCGGGACTTCTCCCCCCGTCCGGTGCAGGACGCGGTGTTTGACGCCCAGCTTGCGCTCGCCGCCGAGCTCGGGATGCCGGTGTTTCTGCACTGCCGCGATGCCCATGACAAATTCGTCGAGATCCTGCGCCCCTGGTTGCCCCGCCTGCCGGGGGCCGTGCTGCACTGCTTCACCGGCTCCGACACCGAGCTGGACGAGTGCCTGGCGCTGGGGCTGCATATCGGGGTGACCGGCTGGCTCTGTGACGAGCGCCGTGGCCAGCTGCTGCGCGAGCAGGTGGCCCGCATTCCAGCGGGTCGCCTGATGATAGAGACGGACGCCCCCTACCTGGTGCCGCGGGATCTGAAACCCAGGCCCAGACGCAACGAACCCGCTTTTTTGCCGCACATCGCCCAGGTGGTGGCGGCCTGCCGTGGTGAAGCGCCCGAGGCCTTGCTGGCCCATACCCGGGCCACCTCCGCCGCATTCTTCCAACTTCCGCTTTTGGAGTGATTCATGGCCACAACTCTTCCGGGGGCCTTCCCGGGCCGTCGCCTGCGCCGGGTGCGCAAACATGACTTCAGCCGCCGCCTGGTGCGCGAAAACGTACTGACCGTCGACGATCTCATCTATCCCGTGTTCGTGCTGGAGGGGGAGGGTCAGCGAGAGGCCGTTGCCTCCATGCCGGGGGTGGACAGACTCTCCATCGATCTGCTGCTCGAAGAGGCCGCCGAACTGGTGGCCCTGGGTGTGCCGGCGGTGGCCCTGTTCCCGGTGACGCCGCTGGAGAGAAAGAGTCTGATGGCGGAAGAGGCCTACAACCCGGATGCCCTGGCCCAGCGGGCGACCCGTGCCCTCAAGGCGCGCTTCCCGGAGCTCGGGGTCATCACCGATGTGGCGCTCGACCCCTTCACCACCCATGGCCAGGACGGCATCATCGATGACGAAGGCTATGTGCAGAACGACATCACCACCGAGATCCTGGTGAAGCAGGCGCTCTCCCATGCCGCCGCCGGGGCCGACATGGTGGCCCCGTCCGACATGATGGACGGCCGCATCGGTGCCATCCGCGCGGCGCTGGAGGAGAACGGCTTCGTCAACGTGCAGATCATGGCCTACTCCGCCAAGTACGCCTCCCACTACTACGGCCCGTTCCGCGATGCGGTGGGCTCCGCCGCCAACCTCGGCAAGAGCAACAAGGCCACCTACCAGATGGACCCGGCCAACGGCAACGAAGCCCTGCACGAGGTGGCCCTCGACATCGCCGAAGGGGCGGACAGCGTCATGGTCAAGCCGGGCATGCCCTACCTGGACATCATCCGCCGGGTGAAGGATCAGTTCGGCGTGCCGACCTTCGCCTATCAGGTGAGCGGCGAGTACGCCATGCACATGGCGGCGATCCAGAACGGCTGGCTCAAGGAGAAGGAGTGCGTGATGGAATCCCTGCTCTGCTTCAAGCGGGCCGGGGCCGATGGCATCCTCACCTACTTCGCCAAGCGGGTCGCCCAGTGGTTGAAAGAGGACGCCCGACGCTGAGGCGGGGAGTGTCCATGCCCTCACAATGCCGGCCCTCGGGCCGGCATTGTCGTCTCTGGCAGATGAAGTGCTGGTTTTATGAACAAAATGCCTGAAAAAGTGGGCAACAAGCCCGTCTCTTGGCGGCAAAGGCTTGATAAATGGGGTTTCTGCCTACATCTTAGATGGTCCAAGCAGGCTTCTGGACGGCAGGGGCTGCAGAGCATTTAGAGGTACCGCAGATGACTAACCCTTTGCTGACAATGGACTCGCTGCCTCCCTTCAGCCAGATCCAGCCCGATCAGGTGCAACCTGCCGTGACGCAGGCCATCGCCGATTGCAAACAGAAGATTGAGGACGTGCTGGCCCAGAAGGAGCCTCACACCTGGGACAGCCTGATCGCCCCGCTGGAAGAGGTCAACGACCGCCTCTCCCGGATCTGGTCCCCCATCAGCCACCTCAACGCCGTGCAGAACAGCGAGGCGCTGCGAGCGGCTCACGATGCCTGCCTGCCGCTGCTGTCCGAATTCCAGACCTATGTCGGTCAGCATGAAGGGCTCTATCAAGCCTATCTGGCCCTCTCCGAGAGCGATGACTTCCCCCGGCTGGATGATGCCCAGCGCAAGGAAATCCTGAACACCCTGCGCGATTTCCGCCTCTCCGGCATCGGTCTGCCTGCCGAGGCGCAGCAGCGTTACGGCGAGATCCAGGCCCGCCTCTCGGAGCTCGCCTCCCGTTTCAGCAACAACGTGCTGGACGCGACCCAGGGCTGGCACAAGCTGGTGACCGACGAGGCCGAGCTGGCCGGTCTGCCCGCGAGCGCCCAGGCTGCCGCGCGCCAGATGGCTGAACTCAAGGGCAAGGAGGGGTGGCTGTTCACCCTGGACATCCCCTCCTACCTGCCGGTGATGATGTACGCCGACAGCCGCGCCCTGCGTGCCGAGCTGTATGAGGCCTTCACCACCCGCGCCTCCGACCAGGGCCCCAACGCCGGCAAGTGGGACAACTCCGCCATCATGACCGAGTTGCTCACCCTGCGCCGGGAGCTGGCCCGACTGCTGGGCTTTGCCAACTATGCCGAGCTCTCCCTCGCGACCAAGATGGCGGACAAGCCGGAGCAGGTGGTGGACTTCCTCACCGACCTGGCTGCCAAGTCCCTGCCCCAAGGCAAGGCGGAGCTGGAGGAGATCCGCGCCTTTGCCGCCGAGCAGCACGGTCAGGACGAACTGGCGGCCTGGGATCTTGCCTATTACGCAGAAAAGCTCAAACAGCACAAGTTTTCGGTCTCTGATGAGCAGTTGCGTCCTTATTTCCCCGCCGGTCGGGTCGTGAAGGGGCTGTTCGAGGTGGTCAAGCGGGTGTTCGGCATGAAGGTGCGCGAGCGTCTCGGCATCGACACCTGGCACCCGGACGTGCGCTTCTACGACATCTTTGACGCCGATGACGAGCTGCGCGGCAGCTTCTACCTGGATCTCTATGCCCGCGAGCACAAGCAGGGCGGCGCCTGGATGGATGTCTGCCTGGGTCGCCGCTACCGTCAGGACGGCTCCCTGCAAAAGCCGGTGGCCTACCTGACCTGCAACTTCAACGGCCCGGTGGACGGCAAACCGGCCCTGTTCACCCACAACGAAGTGGTCACCCTGTTCCATGAGTTCGGCCACGGCATTCACCACATGCTGACCCGCATCGATGTGGCCGGCGTGGCCGGCATCAACGGCGTGGCCTGGGATGCGGTGGAGCTGCCGAGCCAGTTCCTCGAGAACTGGTGCTGGGAATCCGAGGCGCTGGCCTTCATCTCCGGCCATTACGAGACCGGGGAGCCGCTGCCCGCCGATCTGCTGGAGAAGATGCTGACCGCCCGCAACTTCCAGGCGGCGATGCAGATGCTGCGCCAGCTGGAGTTCGCCCTGTTCGACTTCCGTCTGCACCAGACCTTTGACCCGGCCAGAGCGGATCAGATCCCTGCGCTGCTGGATGAGGTGCGCAGCCAGGTCGCCGTGATGACGCCTCCGGCGTTCAACCGCTTCCAGCACAGCTTCTCCCACATCTTCGCGGGCGGCTACGCGGCGGGCTACTACAGCTACAAATGGGCCGAGGTACTCTCTGCCGACGCCTTCTCCCGCTTCGAGGAGGAGGGGATCTTCAACCCGGCCACGGGCCACTCCTTCCTGAAGAACATTCTGGAAAAGGGCGGCTCCAGGGAGCCGATGGAGCTGTTCCGTGCCTTCCGTGGCCGGGAGCCCCAGGTGGATGCGCTGCTGCGTCACAGCGGTATCGCCGCGTGAGGCCCGCCGCCACAGTGAGCCTCGATTGGATGAGCTGCCGCGCCACTGCGGGAGCTTCAAGCAGGTACACATTTGCGGCATAGTGGGATCGAAACGTGATTTTTGATAGAAAAAGGGACCTTTTGGTCCCTTTTTCCAAGCCTTTTTAATATCTTGCGGAGTGCATGTTTGCACTGTCCCCGCCTCTTCAGTAGAGTCGGGTTCTACCTTCCAGGGAGAGAAAGAACCTTGCCATGAGGCGAGCACTCGAGTCTGTCTATCAAATCATCTCCAGCCTGTCTCATTCGAGTGGTCAGGGATATTTTGATGCCTTTGTGAGTGAAATCGCCAACGCGGTGGGGGCTGACTTCGTCCTGGTGTCCGGCAAGGATCAGGCGGGTCTGTTCTTTACCGTGCATGCCGCCTATCCCGCCTCCCTCGACATCAACGCCTACAGCTTCCCCCTCGCCGACACTCCGGGGGAGATCGCCATGCAACAGGGTGAAGCCTGGTTCAGCGATCGCACCCGTCAGCTGTTCCCCCACGCTGCCGTGCTGGAGCGCTGCGAGGTGAGAGCCTATGCCGGCGTCGCGCTCAAGAACGCCGAGGGAGAGACCATCGGCCTGTGCAGCGTCATGTTCAAGCGGGCCATGCCGAGAATGGAGAAGATAGTGGGCCTGCTGCGTCTGCTGGCCCCGCTCGCCGGTCGTGAACTGGCGCTGATGTATCAGCAGCGCCAGAGCCAGGAGCAGCCGGCGCAACCGGAACATCACCACTTCCTGGACACCATGATGTCCCATGCGCCCGTGGGCATCGGCAAGGTGGATCTGGGCGGCAAGATCCTCTGGGCGAACCCGGCCATCGAGAAGATGCTCGGCTACAGCCAGGAGGAGCTGCAACAGCTCACCGTCGCCGAAATCAACCATCCGGACGACTGGCAGACCAGCATTGCGCTCTACGACGCCCTCAAGCGGGGAGAGCGTCCCGCGTTTACTCAGGAGAAGCGTTATCTCCATCGGGATGGGACCGTCCTGTGGGGACGGGTGACGGTGACCCTGATCCGCAACGAGCAGATGCACCCCGACTATCTCATGGTGGTGCTGGAGAACATCGATCCCATCAGGCGCCATGCGGAGCAGCTCAAGCTCTCCCACCGGGTCTATGACAACCTATCCGAAGCCATTCTGGTGTGCGATGCCGACAGTCGCATCATCTCGGTCAATCCGGCCTTCGAGAAGATCACCGGTTACAGCGAGGAGGAAGCGTGCGGCCAGCGGCCCAGCATGCTCAAGTCCGGACTGCACGATCAGACCTTCTATGCGGACATGTACCACGCCCTGGAGCGGGTGGGGATCTGGCGTGGGGAGGTGTGGAACAAGCGCAAGAACGGCAAGCTCTATCCCCAGCAGCTGATGATCAGCGCCGTGCGGGAAGGGGGCAAGATCAGTCAGTACATCGCCATCTTCAGCGATCTTTCCCAGACCAAGCTGGCGGAGCAGAAGATCGCCGCCCAGGCCAACTACGACAACCTCACCGGCCTGCCCAACCGCTGGCTGTTCGGTCGCTGTCTGGCCCGCTTCTGCGAGCGGGGGGAGCGCTTCGCCCTCATGGTGCTCGACCTCAACAACTTCAAGGCGGTCAACAACAGCATGGATCACCATGTGGGCGACGCCCTGCTGCGGGAGGTATCGGATCGGCTGGTGAGCCGGGTGCGCACCGAGGACCTGGTGGCCCGCATCGGCGGCGACGAGTTTGCCTTCCTGGTGCCCGGCATCGTCAACCGCCGTCAGGCCGAGGTGTTTGCCAAGCAGGTGATCGGCGGCTTTGCCCGTCCCTTCATGCTGGCCAACCAGCACCTCTATGTGACCGCCACCCTGGGGATCACCCTCTGTCCCAATGACGGCGGCGACAGCGACGAGCTCTTGCGCAATGCCGAGCAGGCCCTGTTCGTCGCCAAGCGCCAGGGACGTCCCCTCGGCACCTACAACGCCTCCATGCGGGAAGAGGTGAGCCAGCGCCACCAGATGCAGCACGATCTGGCGGAGGCCATCAAGCTGGGCCAGCTGACCATGG
This sequence comes from Aeromonas sp. R2-1, assembly GCF_040908425.1. Taxonomy (NCBI): domain Bacteria; kingdom Pseudomonadati; phylum Pseudomonadota; class Gammaproteobacteria; order Aeromonadales; family Aeromonadaceae; genus Aeromonas; species Aeromonas sp. R2-1. Next base: position 44,728 of record NZ_JBFODR010000020.1, on the reverse strand, counting down.
CCTACCAGCCCATCTGGGACAACCGCAGCGGCCGGGTCGCCAAGCTGGAGGCCCTGGTGCGCTGGTATCACCCCCACTGGGGTCAGGTCTCACCGGCGGATTTCATCCCGCTGGCGGAAGAGGCGGGGCTCATCCAGGGGCTGGGTGCCCTGGTGCTGTGGCAGTCTTGCCGGGATCTGGCCAGATTGCAGCAGTCCGGCTTCCCGGATCTGCAGATGTCCATCAACCGCTCCACCCTGGAGTTCCAGACCATAGACCCGGAGGCCAACGAGTGGCTCAGGGTGATCCGCCACTTCGAGCTGGATCCGGCGGACATCATCATCGAGATCACCGAATCCCTGCTGATGGAGACCAGCGATCAGCACAGGGTGCGGATCGATGCCCTGCGCGAGGCGGGCTGCAAGTTGGCCATCGACGACTTCGGCACCGGCTATTCGGCACTGAACTACCTGCGTACCTTCCCGGTGGATCTGGTGAAGATCGATCGCTCCTTCGTGCGCCATATTCCCTTCAACGAGCAGGACCGTCTGCTGCTCGACGGCATCATCAACATCGTGCACAACCTCGGCATGCAGGTGGTGATCGAAGGGGTGGAGACCCGGGAGCAGCTCAATTTCCTCTGCCAGAAGGGGTGCGCCTTCACCCAGGGGTATCTGCTCAGCCGCCCGCTGCCCTTCGACGATCTGACCGAGTACCTGAGTCTCAACCGTCAGGGCATGAACCTGGCGAATCTGACCACGGTGAGCTGACCCCCCGCTTCTGCTATCATGCCGGCTTCTGCGCCGTGATGAGTCCATGTTATGCCCCATATTCAGGTTTTCAGTGAAGTGCCCGCCCGCGATGGCGAGCTCGACGCCCTGCGCCAGCGCCTTGCCGACGTGGCGTTTCCCGCTCCCTTCGCCCTGGTGCTGACCGCATCGCGGTTGGAGCTGCGCAAGCTGGACGAGCCCAAGCTGGGGGCCGTCTATGTGGACTTCGTGGAAGGGGCGGTGGCCCACAGGCGCAAGTTCGGTGGCGGGCGCGGCCAGTCCATCGCCAAGGCGGTGGGATTGAAGTCGGGAGCCATGCCGACCGTGGTGGATGCCACCGCCGGGCTCGGGCGCGATGCCTTCGTGCTCGCCTCCCTCGGCTGCAAGGTGACCCTGATCGAACGCAGCCCCGTGGTGGCGGCCCTGCTCCAGGACGGTCTGACCCGGGCGGGGCAGGATCCCGAGATAGGCCCCTGGGTGCGCGAGCGGATGCAACTGCTGCAAGGCCCGGCGGTAGAGACCCTGCTGGCGCTGACCGAGCGGCCGGAGGTCATCTACCTGGATCCCATGTTCCCCCACAAGCAGAAGTCGGCGCTGGTGAAAAAAGAGATGCGGGTGTTCCAGTCCCTAGTGGGGGCGGATCTCGACGCGGATGCCCTGCTGCCGGCTGCGCTCAGGATGGCTGACAAGCGGGTGGTGGTGAAGCGGCCCGACTATGCGGGCTGGCTCAACGAGCACAAGCCCAGCATGGCCATCGAGACCAAGAGCAACCGCTTCGACGTCTATGTGATGGCGGCGCTGGCAAGTTGAGTGGCGACTGGCAGGGAGTCTGAGCGTCAAACGAAGAGGGCCAACCTGATCAGGTTGGCCCTTTTGCTATTCATTGGCTGCGGGGTGGGGCGAAGTGGATCCGCTTTTCTTCCCCTTGCCAGACGAGTTCCAGGGTCGCCAGGTCCGCCAGGCTGAGGCGCTCAGCGCGCTCCAGCAGCAGATACTCCACTCCGTCGCTGGCTTCTATGGTGCGGATCCTGTCCGCCCAGGTTCGTCCATCCCGGTCGGTGATCGTGACGGGCAGCTGCCAGCTGGCGGCAATCTCCAGCCAGTCGTACAGGTCACAGCTGACGGGTTGGTAATCGGCCATGGGGTGTGCGGCTCAGGCTTCCAGCAGCCGGGTGGACCAGCCCATCTTCTGCTGGCGCTCCACCTCGAGGCGCAGCTCGCTGGCGCGCAGGTAGTGCTCGTCCAGCCACCCCTTGGGCAGGGTCAGGGTCAGGGCATCTTCATCGGCTTGCAGCATGAACCTGGGCACAGTGCCCTGGGTCCGGCGCATGCAGAGGATGAGGGAGATGCGCAGGATGCGAGCCAGCCGGATCGCCTGGCGACCGGTGACGGCGCCCTGTTTCTCCAGCGGCTCCAGCTTGAATTCATCCCGCTGGTTGAACAGCAGGGCCGACAGCAGCTTCTTCTGCGCGGGGGTGAAGCCCGGCATGTCGATGTTGTCGATGATGTAGGCGGCGTGCTGCGGCGCCTTCTTGTACTCGATGCACAGACCGATTTCGTGCAGCAGGGCCGCGTAGCGCAGGATCGGGCGACCGTAGCGCTTGGAGAGGCGCCAGGCCGGCTGCAACTGGGTGAACGCTTCGATGGCGGTGTCGCGGACCCGCTCGGCGTGCTCCTTGTCGAGCTGGTAGCGGCTGATCAGGCTGTCGGCGGTGCGATCCCGGGCATCACAATCATGGTTGTTGCCGAGCAGGCCGTAGATGAGCCCTTCACGCAGGGCACCACCCGCCAGGGTCATGCTCTCGATGTCGAGGGTCTCGAAGATGGCGATCAGGATGGCGAGACCGGAGGGGAACACAGTCAGCCGTTCGGCCGCCAGTCCTTCGAGCTGCAACTTATCGAGTCTGCCGCAGGCGATGGCCTGACCCATCAGCTCTTGCAACTTGGGCAGGGTGACCCGCTCGCTCTTGCCCTGGGCCAGCATGATCTCCTGCAGCGCCTGGACGGTGCCGGAGGCGCCGACGCAGGTGCGCCAGCCGAGGACGCGGTAGTCCGCAGCCACTTTCTCCAGTACCGCCTTGGCGGCGGCAATGGCCTGGTTGAAGCGGGCCTCGGAGAGCTCGCCATCACCGAAGTGGTTGTTGAGCCAGGTGACGCAGCCCATGTGCAGGCTGTTGAGCAGCTTGGCTTCGCTCTGCTCGCCGATCACCAGCTCGGTGCTGGCGCCGCCGATGTCGATCACCAGCCGGTTGCCTTCCCCTGCCGACGTCCAGGAGACACCTTCATAGATGGTCTTGGCTTCTTCCTCACCCGAGATGATCTCGATGCTGTGGTTGAGCACCCGTTCCGCTTCGCTGATGAATTCGTCGACGTTGGTGGCCAGGCGCAGGGTGGCGGTGCCCACTACCCGGATGTTGTCGGACGGGATGTCCTGCAACTGCTCGGAGAAGAGGCGCAGACAATCCCAGCCCCGCTCCATGGCGGCACGGTTGAGGCGAAAATCGGCATCGAGGCCCGCGGCGAGGCGTACCTTGCGCTTGACCTTGGTGACGGTGCGCAGGGCACCGGCGACCTCGCGCACCACCAGCATGTGAAAGCTGTTGGAGCCGAGGTCGATGGCGGCATAGAGAGGCGAGTTGTGCAACTTGGCCGATCCCTCAGTTCTTGCGGGGGGGACGACGACGGTTGTTGCTGTTGCCACCGCCCTGGCGATCCCGCATGTTGCGGTTCACCGGCTGGCGGTTGCGGAACACCCGTTTTGGCGCGGTGACGTCATCCAGCAGCGCCTCGCGGTCATACTTGCTGACCGGGATGGGGTGGTGGATGTACTCCTCGATGGCCGGCAGGTTGAAGGCATAGTCTTCACAGGCCAGGCTGATGGAGTGACCGCTTCTGCCGGCGCGGCCGGTACGACCGATGCGGTGGACATAGTCTTCGGCATCATCGGGCAGGTCGTAGTTGAAGACGTGGGTCACGTCGGGGATGTGCAGACCACGGGCGGCCACGTCGGTGGCGACCAGGATATCCAGGGTACCCTTGGTGAACTCTTCCAGGATCTTCATCCGCTTCTTCTGCGGCACGTCGCCGGTCAGCAGGCCGACGCGGTGGCCGTCGTTCTCCAGCCAGGCGTGAACGTCTTCACAGACGTGCTTGGTGTTGGCGAAGACGATGGCTTTCTCGGGCCACTCCTCTTCCATCAGGGAGAGCAGCAGCAACATCTTGTCTTCGTTGGAGGGGTAGAAGAGCTCCTCCTTGATCCGCACGCCGGTCATCTGTTCCGGTTCGACCTGTACATGTTCCGGGTGGTTCATGTGTTCATAGGCCAGCTCCTGCACCCGCAGGGAGAGGGTGGCGGAGAACAGCATGCTCAGACGCTCGGTAGCGGGGGGCATGCGGCGGAACAGGAAACGGATGTCCTTGATGAAGCCCAGATCGAACATGCGATCCGCTTCGTCCAGAACCACGACCTGGATGTTGCCGAGATCGATGACCTTGGACTTGAAGTAGTCGATGATGCGACCCGTGGTGCCGATCAGGATGTCGACGCCCTGTTCCAGCACGGCCAGCTGCTTGTCGTAGCCTTCGCCACCATAGGCGAGACCGAGCTTGAGCCCGGTGGAGGCGGACATGCTCTCTGCATCGTTATAGATCTGGACGGCCAGCTCCCGGGTCGGGGCCATGATGATGGCGCGGGGCTGGTTGACGAGGCGCGGCCTGGTCAGCGGATGGGTCAGCAAATAGTTGAATGTCGCCGCCAGGAAAGCCAGGGTTTTACCGGTCCCCGTCTGGGCCTGACCGGCGAGGTCATGACCTTCAACCAGCAGGGGCAGGGAGAGTGCCTGGATGGGCGTACAATAGTGAAATCCCTTTGATTCCAGACCAGCCAGAACTTCGGGTTCGAGGCCCATTTGGGCGAATTTTTCGGTCGTTAGATGTGTTTTGCTCATGGCGGTAGGTTATCAGGTTAGGCTTGCAATAATAAACAGGATCATTTCAAATAGGGCAACTATTGCCTTTGTTGAACCATCAATAAAGCCTTAATTACTGACTGGAGTTGGAGATGAGTGACAAGATTGTTCAGCTGAGCGATGCCAGCTTCGAGGCCGATGTAATCAACGCCGACAGCCCTGTTCTGGTCGATTTCTGGGCCGAATGGTGTGGACCGTGCAAGATGATTGCCCCGATCCTGAACGAAGTTGCTCAGGAATATGAAGGTCGCGTGACCGTGGCGAAATTGAACATCGATCATAACGCCGACACTCCGCCCAAGTACGGCATTCGTGGTATCCCGACCCTGCTGCTGTTCAAGAATGGTGAAGTGGCAGCGACCAAGGTCGGCGCCCTGTCCAAGACCCAACTGAAAGAGTTCCTGGACGGCAACCTGTAATAATCAAGAAGGAGCGCATTGCAATAATGCGCTCCTTGTGTTTTATCACCTAGACGCTCACCCTGATTGGTGCTAGTTTATCGCTCGTTTGCTAACCTTTTTGCCTGACTCTTTGCTTAACTACCAGCCTGGCAAGTCAAATCCGATCAGCATCAATCCAGCAGACTGTCTCCTCATTTCAATCCTTGCTTACAGACTTTCACCACTATGAATCTGACTGAACTTAAGAACACTCCTGTGTCCGAGCTGGTCCAGCTTGGCGAATCCATGGGGTTGGAAAATCTGGCTCGGGCGCACAAGAAAGACATTATCTTTGCAATCCTCAAGGCGCACGCCAAGGGCGGCGAGGATATCTTTGGCGACGGTGTGCTGGAAATCCTGACCGACGGTTTCGGTTTCCTGCGCAGTGCAGACGGCTCTTATCTCGCTGGTCCGGATGACATCTATGTCTCCCCGAGCCAGATCCGCCGCTTCAACCTGCGTACCGGCGATACTATTTCCGGCAAGATCCGGCCGCCGAAAGAGGGCGAGCGCTATTTCGCCCTGCTCAAGGTCAACGACGTCAACTACGACCGTCCGGAAAACTCCCGCAACAAGATCCTGTTTGAAAACCTCACTCCCCTGCACGCCAACGAGCGTCTGCGCATGGAGCGTGGCAACGGTTCCACCGAAGACATCACCGCCCGTGTACTGGATCTGGCATCCCCGATCGGCAAGGGCCAGCGCGGTCTCATCGTTGCACCGCCCAAGGCCGGTAAGACCATGCTGCTGCAGAACATCGCCCAGAGCATCGCCTACAACCACCCGGATTGTGAGCTGATCGTGCTGCTGATTGACGAGCGTCCGGAAGAAGTGACCGAGATGCAGCGGATGGTGAAGGGCGAAGTCATCGCCTCCACCTTCGACGAGCCGGCCTCCCGTCACGTCCAGGTCGCCGAAATGGTGATCGAGAAGGCCAAGCGTCTGGTCGAGCACAAGAAGGATGTGGTGATCCTGCTGGACTCCATCACCCGTCTGGCCCGCGCCTACAACACCGTCATCCCGTCTTCCGGCAAGGTGCTGACCGGTGGTGTGGACGCCAACGCCCTGCACCGCCCGAAACGTTTCTTCGGTGCGGCGCGCAACGTCGAAGAGGGCGGCAGCCTGACCATCATCGCCACCGCGCTGATCGATACCGGCTCCAAGATGGATGAAGTCATCTACGAAGAGTTCAAGGGTACCGGCAACATGGAACTGCACCTCTCGCGCAAGATTGCCGAGAAGCGCGTCTACCCGGCCATCGACATCACCCGCTCCGGCACCCGCAAGGAAGAGCTGCTGACCGCCCCGGACGAGCTGCAGAAGATGTGGATCCTGCGCAAGATCATTCACCCCATGGGCGAGATCGACAGCATCGAGTTCCTCATCGACAAGCTGGCTGCGACCAAGACCAACGACGAGTTCTTCGACTCCATGAAGCGTCAACAGAAGTAACAGTCTCTTCAATGACAAAACCGCGGCCCAGGTCGCGGTTTTTGTTTATCTATTTCACGGCTGGCTTAGTAGTATGAAGCCTCGATGTCACAAGGAAAGGGACGTCATGAAGCTGGTGTTGTTCATATGGATGGGTTGGTTGTGGCTGGCGGCCCCGGTGCATGCCGATTCCCCGCCGCAATTGCAGGCTCCCCTGGTGGCGGACGAGGGACTGGAGGGGCATCGGGCGTACCTGGACGGCCGCATGGCGCTCGGGCAGTTTGATGCCATGGACTCGTTGCTCGAGACCCTGTCGGTGGGGCAGCGGGAGTTCCTGTTGTTCCAGTTGCTGGGTGAGCTCAAGTCATCGGGCGCACCGAGCCCGGCGCTGCTGGCCTGGGTGCGGGCACAAGCGGCCAAGGCGCCACAATGGCTGGTGGAAGGGAAGGTGGACGGTTTCCTGGTGCAGCTACCCGCCTATGACTTCCCCGCCGAGGCCCGGCTGGTGCTGAGCCACTGGCAGCAGCTGGCCTGGCAGGACAACTATCGCCAGTTGCTGGAGCAGGATCGCTTCGACTTCAAGCAGGTCTACTACAGCCGCAATCCCGAGCTGGCACAGCAGCAGCAGGCCCTGCTGGCGGTGCTCGATCGGCAGCCGGTATCCGTGTTGCGCCGGGAGGCGCAGCGGCTTGCCGCCCTCAATCTCTTCCTGCCGGACAACCAGTTGCTGCTGCACTTCATCGAACAGACCGGGGAGACGGCACTCTACCTCAAGCTGTGGCGTCAGCCAGTGGATCACGACAGCCTGACTGCACTGCACACCATTTCCCGCTTTTATTCAGGGCAGGAGGCGAGCGATCTGCTGATCGCCGCCAGCCAGAACAGCCGCCTGATGGTCCCCGCCCTGCACCAGCTCAGCCGCCTCTCCCCCTTGCCGGACGGAGCCCAGCAGTTCCTCCTGGCCGAACTCGGCAAGCACCAGTATGGCGGGCTGGTGGCCGGCCTGTTGTTGCAGATGGACGAGCCCAGGCTCCTGGGTCAATTGGCAAACCGGCTGACGCTTCAGGAGCGGCGACACGCCTCGTCCGTCATGAGGTCCGATACGGGTACACCGGATACGCCGCCAGGGTTATAATGCGGGACCACCTGATCCCGCTGGGGTACTTGCATGAAATACAAGGACTTGCGTGATTTTATCGCGCAGTTGGAACAAAACGGACAGCTCAGGCGCATCAGTCGCGAGATAGACCCCTATCTGGAGATGACCGAGATCAGCGACCGCACCCTGCGGGCGGGCGGGCCTGCCCTGCTGTTTGAAAATCCCAAGGGCTACACCATGCCGGTGTTGACCAACCTGTTCGGCACGCCGGACCGGGTTGCCATGGGCATGGGCCAGCCCAACGTCAGCGCCCTGCGCCAGGTGGGGACCTGGCTCTCCTACCTGAAAGAGCCGGAGCCGCCTCGCGGGCTCAAGGAGCTGATGGAGAAGCTGCCCATTTTCAAGCAGGTGCTCAACATGCCGACCAAGCGGCTCTCTTCGGCCCCCTGTCAGCAGGTGGTGCTGGAAGGGGACGCGGTGGATCTGGATCAGATCCCCATCCAGCACTGCTGGCCCGGGGATGTGGCGCCCCTGGTCACCTGGGGTCTGACCATCACCCGCGGTCCCTACAAGAAGCGGCAGAACCTCGGCATCTATCGCCAGCAGAAAATCGGCAAGAACAAGCTGATCATGCGCTGGCTGGATCATCGGGGCGGCGCTATCGATTTTCGCGAGTGGCAGGAGGCCCACCCGGGCGAACGCTTCCCGGTGGCGGTGGCGCTGGGCGCCGATCCGGCGACCATCCTGGGCGCGGTGACGCCGGTCCCGGACAGCCTCTCCGAATACGCCTTTGCCGGTCTGCTGCGGGGCAGCCGTACCGAGGTGGTGAAGGCGCTGAGCTGCGATCTGGAAGTGCCAGCCAGCGCCGAGATCGTGCTGGAAGGCTATCTGGAGCCGGGGGAGATGGCCCCCGAAGGGCCTTACGGCGATCACACCGGCTACTACAACGAAGTGGACGAGTTCCCGGTCTTCACCATCACCCACATGACCATGCGCCGGGATGCCATCTACCACAGCACCTACACCGGCCGTCCGCCCGATGAGCCGGCGGTGCTCGGGGTGGCGCTCAACGAGGTGTTCGTGCCGCTGTTGCAGAAGCAGTTCCCCGAGATAGTGGATTTCTACCTGCCGCCGGAGGGGTGCTCCTACCGGATGGCGGTGGTGACCATCAAGAAGCGCTACCCCGGCCACGCCAAGCGGGTGATGCTGGGGGTCTGGTCCTTCCTGCGCCAGTTCATGTACACCAAGTTCGTGATCGTCTGCGATGACGACATCAACGCCCGGGACTGGAAGGACGTGATCTGGGCCATCACCACCCGGATGGATCCGGCCAGGGACACCACCCTGATCGAGCACACCCCCATCGACTACCTAGACTTCGCCTCGCCGGTCTCCGGGCTCGGCTCCAAGATGGGGCTGGATGCCACCAACAAGTGGCCGGGGGAGAGCAACCGGGAGTGGGGGCAGCCCATCGTCCAGGACGAGGCGGTAAAGCAGAAGATCGATGCCATCTGGGACGAGCTGAAGATCCTCGACTGAGGGATCCCCGATGCGGCGCGGCCATTGTGACGCAAAAGTGCGGTATTGCCGTGCCGAATTGGGTATGCTCGACGGACCTGACCACCAACTGGTCGCCATAAAAACAGTGAAACCATGAGCGAAGCGGGCCGGGCAGGCCCCTCACAAGGACAAGAATGCAACGTATCAAGTGCCGCGTAGAGGAACTGCGCGAATATGTCGACACCATCTGGCACGTGGCGCTGGCGCCGCAGCAGGAGGTGAGCTTCAAGCCGGGCCAGTATCTGCTGGTGGTGATGAGCGATTCGGACAAGCGCCCCTTCTCCATCGCCAACTCGCCGACCCGCTCCGGCGTGCTGGAGCTGCAGATCGGTGCCACTCCCGAGAATGCCTATGCCGGTCAGGTGCTGGCCCGCATGCGCGAGCAGGGAGAGATCGAGGTCGAGCTGGCCGCCGGCAAAGCGTTCCTGCGCGACGAATCCCCCCGACCGCTGATCCTGATGGCGGGCGGCACCGGCTTCTCCTATGCCCGCGCCATCCTGGAATACCTGATCGGCAGTGGCAGCAAGCGTCCGGTGTTCCTCTACTGGGGGGTACGCCAGGCGCACTGGCTCTACGAGCTGGAGCAGATGCAGCAGTGGGAGCGCGACTATGCGCCGCTGACCTTCATTCCCGTGGTGCAGGAGCCCGAGAGCGACTGGACCGGCAGGACCGGGCTGGTGCACAAGGCCATCATGGATGACTTCGTCAGCCTGCATGACTACGACATCTATGTGGCGGGCCGCTTCGAGATGGCCGGTGCAGCGCGGGAAGAGTTCAAGGTGCTGGGCGCCGAGCCCGAGCGCATCTTCGGCGATGCCTACGAGTTTATCTGACCACGGCCAACCGCAGAGCGTCGATCTGCCCCCTTATCGTCTTGCGAGAGAAGGGGGGATGAGAAACTCGTTGTCCCCATAAAAACGACAAACCCCAGCCTGGCTGGGGTTTGTGCTATCTACGGCGGGTCACGCCGGATCATTCGCCCTTGGCAGCGAGCTGCTGCTCGAGCTGGGCCAGCTTGGCCTCGAGGGCGGTCAGCTTCTCCCGGGTGCGCAGCAGCACCTTGGTCTGCACGTCGAACTCCTCGCGGCTCACCAGATCCAGCTTGTTGAGCTGGGCCTGCAAGACCTGACGGGTCTTTTTCTCCACCTCTTCACCCATGCTGCGAATGCCGGGGGGCAGGGCGTTGTGTATCTGTTTGGCGATCTCTTCCAGTTTTTTCGGGTCGATCATGGGGGTCTCCTTAAGCAATGGCGCCATTCTACCGACAAATCGTCCCCTTTGCCGAGATCGGGGCGGCTTTTTGCGCCATGGATCCTATCGGGCTCTGGTCGGGTCTGGTTGATGCACCCTGGCTGCTACCCTGTGACACCGGGAATCAATTCCAATTCCTTGATGGTGTACACAAAAAAATCAGATCAGATGACTGACCAGAGGCTTATTAATTGTTGCGTTGCTGTTAATATGATTCGGTCGGGTTTGAACCCTACCCCGTCAGGCTCATCATGGATAACAACATAAAAGAGATAAGGATATGAAGAAAAAGCTAATTTACGCGGCCGTCGTCAGTGCGCTGCTGAGCGGTTGTGGTGGCAGTGACGACAACACAGGCGATACCTCAAGCTATCTCGATTATCTGCTGAGCGGCTCCAATGCAGTCCGACCCAGCGCCCTGGCAGCCCGTGCGACCGACGGTACCCTGAAATTCTCCACGGAAACGGCGGATCTCTCCAACCCGGTGTCCGCCCTCTCCACCCTGGATGGCTGGTCGACTACCCAGGCGATCCAGATTGTGCCGGTGACGGCCTCCGGCATCCAGGTAAAGGCGCCGGCCGCTGCTGAATTCGCAGCCTCCGTGGCACCCCTCTACCTGATGGAGCTGGAGTTTGACAGTGCGGCCCTGCGTCCGAGCGGTGTGAAAAAGGTGCTGACCTACGGGGTGGACTTCGTGGTGGCCGAGACGACCGGCAAGCTGAATCTGGTGCCGCTCAAGCCGCTCAACCCCTCTTCCTACTACATGATAGTGGCGACCGATACCCTCAAAGACAGCACGGGTGCCCCCCTGCGACCGGGTAGCGACTACAGCAACTACAAGACCAGCACCGGCAGCAACACCCAGGAGCAGACCATCAGCGGCCTGATTGCGCTGCAGGAAGGTCTGTTCAAGGCTGCCACCGGTATCACCAGCGACCACGTGATCTTCTCCGACTGGTTCGGTACCCAGTCCGGCGCCGACGTGCTGGTGGCGGTGAAAGGGGCGGCCGCATCCGTGCTCAAGAGCCCGACCCTGGACGCCGCCGCTCTGTGGAAGCAGGACGCCCTGGGCAATACCAGCCTGCCTGGCACCTATACCCTGTCGGTGAGCGGCGGCAGCCCCTTCCTGACCCAGCTGGATGCCGAGAACTTCCTGCCCCAGGAGCAGAAGGATGCGATTGCCGCCGCTTTTGGTGACGGCACTCCACTCCACAATCTGGCCTTGGGTACCACCGTCTACAGCGGTACCGTCAAGCTGCCCTACTTCCTCTCCTCCCCGGCCACCGCCGGCTCCTGGGACAAGGCGAAGACCCAGTCCTGGCACGGTGCCATCCCCAGCCTCTACGCCATCGCGAACGCCCTGAAGGCCCAGGATGCCGAAGTGATCGGCGGCCTGGTGGGGGCGGGCGTGGATCCGGCCCTGCTGGGCGAACTCATCGCCGATCCGAGCCGTCAGGCCGAGCTGCTGGCGGAGGCGAGCAAGTTGATCGGGGTGACCCTCACCTCCGGCGGCAAGGCGCTGGATCCCGAGATGAATATCGGGCGCTTCAACCCGCTGCCGGCATTGGAAGAGGTGCAGTCCGTCCCGATGCGGATCTTCGCCGCCGCACCGCTGGCGAACATCACCGACGTGATCATCTATCAGCACGGCGTCACCTCCGTGAAGGAGAACGCCTACGCCCTGGCCCTTGGCCAGATTGGTGCCGGTGCCCAGGCGAGCAAGAACGTGGCCGTGGTGGTGATCGATCATCCCCTGCACGGTGAACGCGGCTTCGCCCTGACCGGCAGCATGGACTCGGTGACCACCTCCGACAACCCGACCCCCTACCTGAACCTGAGCTACCTGACCGTGGCCCGCGACAACCTGAAACAGAGTGTGGCGGATCTGCTGGGCCTGCGTCTGGCTGTCGGTCTGGCCAATGCCAAGGGGTTGGGAACCCAGATCGGAGGGGTAGGTCTCAAGGTGCACTTCCTGGGTCACTCCCTGGGTGCCATCGCGGGGGCCAACCTGTTGGCGGTGGCCAACCAGTCTGTTGGCAACCCGACGGCAGACGCCCTGTTCAAGTTCGACACTGGCGGCCTGGCCATGCCGGGTGGCGGCATAGCGCCGCTGCTGCTGAACTCGCCGACCTTCGGCCCGACCATCCAGATGAGCGTGCTGACCGCTGGCAGTGCGGCCCTGAAGGCAGCCTTCACCGCCTACGCCCCGAACTGCAAGACGGCAGTACCGACCTGCTTCGTCAACGAGTTCCTGCCGAGCCAGGATGCGGCCACCCAGGCCACGGCGGCCAGCACCCTGCAGAGCTACAGCTTCGCGGCGCAGTCGGTGCTGGATTCGGCAGACCCCATCAACCTGGGGAGCGGTATCGCGGCGGACTTCCCGCTGTTTGCCACCGAAATCGTCGGCGACGGCGCCCTGAGCCTGTCGGATCGAGTGATCCCGAACAGCATCGCCACCGCCCCGCTGGGTGGCACCGAGCCGCTGTTCAAGGTCCTGGCCCTGCAACCGCTGACCGCCACCGGCGCCGCCAACCACAGAGCGGCCCGCTTCGTGGCCGGGGGTCACAGCTCGCTGCTGGCACCGGACGAGAACTTCGATCCGACCGGCGCCGTCACCACCGAGATGCAGACCCAGTTCGGCAGCTTCTTCGCAAGTGGCGGTACCGCGGTCAAGGTGACCGACGCCAGCCTGCTCAAGCAGTAAGCCGGCCGACCAATAAAAACGCCGCCCCTTGGGGCGGCGTTTTTTTATGGCAAATCGGCTCAGGCTGGCCTGTGGCGCCTGTCCAGCCAGCCTTGGGCAAGGCCGACCAGCAGGCCTGCCAGGTGAGCCATGTTGGTGGTCGCTTTGGTTGCCGAGCAATTGCCGACAACCAGGCCTCACCCCGGCCTGTGGTGTCTGTCCAGCCAGCCCTGGGCAAGGCCGACCAGCAGGCCTGCCAGGTGAGCCATGTTGGTGGTCGCTATGGTTGCCGAGCCGTTGCCGGCAACCAGGCGTCACCCCGGCCTGTGGTGTCTGTCCAGCCAGCCCTGGGCAAGGCCGATCAGCAGGCCCGCCAGGTGAGCCATGTTGGTGGTCGCTTTGGTTGCCGAGCAATTGCCGACAACCAGGCCTCACCCCGGCCTGTGGTGCCTGTCCAGCCAGCCCTGGGCAAGGCCGACCAGCAGGCCGACCAAATGGGCCATGTTGGCGGTGGGGGTGCCGAGCATGTCCAGGAAGCCGAGCACCAGCCAGACCAGCATGAAGCCCATCAGGGCTGGCGGCATGGCGAGGCCGCAATCCGGTTGAAGCCTGGTTCGCAGCCAGCTGTAGCCGAGCAGGGCATAGACCACCCCGGAGAGGCCGCCAAAGCGCGGGCCGCTGGCAAAGAACTCGGCGATATTGGGCAGGGCAGCCCCGACGATAAGCAGGATGAACAGCTTGCCGCTGCCGAGGCGCTGCTCTATCTGGCCACCGAGATACCACCACCACAACAGGTTGAACACCAGGTGCAGCACCGAGAAGTGGATGAAGGCCGGGGTGACGTAGCGCCAGGCCTGCCAATCGGTGAACTGGGCCAGGGTGGGATGGAAGGCGAGCTCGTCGAAGATGGGCAGGCCGATGGCATCCAGAGCGTAGATGGCCAGGCAGGCGATGATGACCACCAGGGTCAGGGGGCCCGCCTGGTGGAGGAAGTCGGTGACCGGATCCGTCATCCCCTTGCTGTAGTCGATCCGGGCATCGGCATGGCCGGATTGCCAGGAGGCCTCCATGTAGCGGGGGTGATTGGGTTCGCTCAGGAAGCGCTTGACCTCCTGCTGGGCCTGGGCGAGGCGCCGCTCGTCCGCCAGCCAGACCGAGACGCCGAGCTCTGACTGGGTCAGCTCGCACGGAATGCCCAGGGTGGCGAGATAATCCACCAGCGCCTGGGCCATGCGGGCGTCGCCCAGCACCAGCAGCTGGATCATGCCGGTGGAGGAGGAGCGACCCGCCTCTGTCATGCGTCCCCCGCCTGGATGGGGAACTCCCTGCGCCAGGCCTCGAAACCGCCATCCAGGCTATAGACCTCGTCATAGCCCTGTTGCAGCAGGTACTGGGCCACCCCCTGGCTGCTGTTGCCGTGATAGCACATCACGATGACAGGGGTATCGAAGTCCACCTCGTTCATAAAGCGAACCAGGGTGCCGTTGGTGAGGTGGAAGGCGCCGACCGCGTGGGCCGTCTCGAAGGATTGGGGATCGCGAATGTCCACGAGACGGGCTTCGCCTGCGCTCAGCTTCTGGTGGGCATCATGGGCGCTGATATGGGCAAACTGGTCCATTGAGATGTCCTGATAATGGAGGGTTGAAGGGCAGTTTACCGCAAGCGGCGGTTTGCGCTAAGTGTGCAATGGGGGCGGCATCCAGGGGATCGCAATTTTCTTCAATATCGGGCCGCCCGGGCCGGGTAGGCTCGGACTTCCCTCAATTGAACGAGCATCATCCATGGAATTCAGTCTGCTGTTATCCATGGCCGGGTTTGCCCTGGCCATGTCCATCTCCCCGGGGCCGGTCAATCTGGTCGCCCTTGGCACCGGCGCCCGGTACGGTTTCACGGCCAGCCTGCGCCACGTGGTGGGGGCCACCCTCGGCTTCATCCTGCTGCTCCTGCTGATGGGGCTGGGTCTTGGCGGCGCCCTGTCCCGCTGGCCTGTGGCGCTGGGGGCCATTCACTGGGGCGGCGTGCTCTTTCTCGGCTGGATGGCCTGGCAGTTGCTGATGGACAGCGGCGAGGTGGAGGAAGTGGAGGGCGTGCCCCCCGCCTTCTGGTACGGGGCCTTGATGCAGTGGCTCAATCCCAAGGCCTGGCTCGCCGCCAGCATGGGGATGGGAGCCTATGGGATCGCGGGCGGCATGAGCCAGATCGCCCTCTTTACCGGCATCTATCTGGTGATCTGCCTCGGCTCCATCGCCTGCTGGGCCTATGCGGGCAGCCGATTGCAGGGGTGGCTGGTCTCTCCTCGCCGGTTGCGCTGGTTCAATCGGGCCATGGCGCTCTTGCTGCTGCTCAGCGCCGCCTATCTGGTGCGCTCGTCCTGAGGGGCGAGCTGCGCTCTGTACTGGCCCGGGGTGGCGGCCACCCGGCGTTTGAACTGGCGCTGGAAGTGGGCCTGATCGGCAAAACCGCTGGCAAGGGCCACTTCCGCCAGGGGCTGCCCCTGGCGCAGCAGGGTGCGGGCGTGGCGAATGCGCTGATCGAGCAGGTAGGCGTGGGGCGTCATGCCGTAGTGGCGGCTGAAGGCGCGCACGAAGTGGGAAGGGGTAAGCCCGGCCACCGCACTCAGCTGTGCCAGGGTGAGGGCGCAGGCACTCTCGTCCTGCATCAGCTCGGCGGCTCGCTGCAGGTGCTGGGGAGGGCGATCATCCCACTTGGCCGGGGTGAGCCTGGCCAGAAGCTGGCGGCTGAAGAGGTGGCAGGCCACTTCGCGAGCCAGGGGATCCGGCTCCTCCACCAGTTGCCGATGAAGCCGGCAGAGCCCCTGGTAGAGCAGGGGATCCCGGCTTGCGGTCATGTCGAAGGGGCGAAACGCGTTGCCGAGCCCGGCCTCCTCCTGCTGGCGCTGCAACCAGAGGTTGTCGATGTAGAACATCAGATAGGACCAGGGCTGGTCCGCGACGGGATTGCAGGCGTGCACCTCTTCCGGGTTCATCAGCACCAGGCTGCCGCGGCCGACCTCTTGCAGGCTGCGCTGGTTGAGGTAGTGGCTGTGGCCGCCGGTGATGGCGCCGATGGAGAAGTGGGGGTGGCTGTGCTTGTCGTAGCAGACGCGCCGGCCATCCTGCACCGCCCTCGCCTCGATGAAGGGCAGGGCAGGATCGTGCCAGAAGTGGTGCTGATCCTGCGTCGCCCGCGCACGGCTCACGATGTGCTCCTCGGCGGGGGGCTGTTCCCCTGCCGGGCTCGGGGAGCGCGGCAGGGGAAGGGTGACGATGGTTGCTGCATCCTCAGCCGCCGAGATAGGCCTGGCGGACGGCGGGGTTGGCCAGCAGGGCCTCTCCCGTGTCTTGCAGCACCACCCGGCCGTTCTCCAGCACATAGCCGCGATCCGCCAGCTTGAGCGCCTGGTTCGCGTTCTGCTCCACCAGGAAGATGGTCATCCCCTTCTGGCGCAGTTGCTCTATGGTGTCGAAGATCTGCTGGATGACGATGGGCGCGAGTCCCAGGGAGGGTTCATCCAGCAGCAGCAGGCGCGGCTTGCTCATCAGGGCGCGGCCGATGGCCAGCATCTGCTGCTCGCCGCCGGACATGGTGCCTGCCCGCTGCTCCAGCCGCTCGTGCAGGCGGGGGAACAGGGTAAAAATCTGATCCAGCAGGCCGCGCTGCTCCGCCTTGTCGACGAAGAAGGCCCCCATCAGCAGGTTCTCCTCCACCGTGAGGCGGGCGAAGATGCGGCGCCCCTCCGGCACCACGGCGATGTCCTTGCGCATGATGCGGGCGGTGGTGAGGGAGTCTATCTGCTCCCCCTCGAACCAGATGGAACCGCTGCTGGGCTTGGGCTCGCCACACAGGGTCATCAGCAGAGTGGTCTTGCCGGCGCCGTTGGCGCCGATCAGGGTGACGATTTCCCCCTCTTTCACCTCGACGCTGACGTCGTGCAGCGCCTGAATTTTGCCGTAGTGGGTCGATACGTTGCGAAGTTCTAACATCTTTTTGTCCTTACGACTCGCCCAGATAGGCCTTGATCACCGCCGGATTGCTGCGGATTTCGTCCGGTTTGCCGTGGGCCAGCGGGGTGCCCTGGTTGACCACGAAGATGCGGTTGGAGATCTCCATCACCAGCTTCATGTCGTGCTCGATCAGCAGCACCGAGACCCCGAACTCGTCCCTCAGGTTGGAGATGAGCTCGTTGAGCTCGTCGGTCTCCTTGGGGTTGAGGCCTGCGGCCGGTTCATCCAGCATCAGCAGTTCGGGCCGGGTCGCCATGCAGCGGGCGATCTCGAGCCGGCGCTGCTGGCCGTAAGCCAGGTTGCCCGCGGCGCGGTTGGCGAGATCCTTGAGGCCCACCTTTTCCAGCCAGAAGGCGGACTGCTCCAGCCCCTCTTTCTCGGCACGGCGGAAGGAGGGGGTCTTGAACAGGCCGGCGATGAAGCCGGTATTGAGATGCCTGTGCTGGGCCACCAGCAGGTTTTCCACCGCCGTCATCTCCTTGAACAGGCGCACGTGCTGGAAAGTCCGCACAATGCCCTTGCGGGCGATGAGGTGGCCGGGCAACCCCTGGATCTCCTCACCCTTGTAGCGAATGACACCGCCACTCGGGCGATAGAAGCCGGTCAGGCAGTTGAAGATGGTGGTCTTGCCCGCCCCGTTGGGGCCGATGATGGAGATCACCTCCCCCTTTTCCACATCCAGCTTGACGCCGTTGACCGCGAGCAGGCCGCCAAAGCGCATCGACAGATCTGAGACATCCAACAATAGTTGATTGTTGCTCATTTACGCAGCTCCATATGGGGTCGACTCATGGGCAGCAGTCCCTGCGGCCGCCAGATCATCATGAATACCATCAAGAGACCGAACATCAGCATGCGATATTCGTTGAACTCGCGGGCGAGCTCCGGCAGCACCGTCATCACGATGGCCGCCAGCACCACCCCGATCTGGGATCCCATGCCCCCCAGCACCACAATCGCAAGGACGATGGCCGACTCGATGAAGACGAAGGATTCCGGGCTGATGAAGCCCTGGCGCGAGGCGAAGAAGCTACCGGCAAAGCCCGCGAAGCAGGCGCCTATGGTGAAGGCGGTCAGCTTGATGATGGTGGGGTTGAGCCCCAGGGACTTGCAGGCGATCTCGTCTTCCCGCAGCGCCTCCCAGGCACGGCCGAGCGGCATGCGCAGCAGGCGGTTGATGACGAACAGGGTCGCTACTACCAGCACCAGGGCCATCAGGTAGAGGAAGATCACCTTGTGGTTGGCGTTGTAGGCGATGCCGAAGAAGTCGTGGAAGGTGCCAAAGCCCCCATCCTTGACGGTGCGGTTGAACTCGAGCCCCCCCAGGGTCGGTTTCGGAATGCCGGAGATCCCGTTCGGACCGCCGGTCAGGGTGGTCATGTTGTTGAGCAGGATGCGGATGATCTCGCCAAAGCCCAGGGTGACGATGGCCAGGTAGTCCCCCCGCAGCCGCAGCACCGGGAACCCGAGCAGGAAGCCGAAGGTGGCCGCCAGCAGACCGGCGATGGGCAGACACTCCCAGAAGCTCAGACCGAAGTAGGTGTTGAGCAGGGCGTAGCTGTAGGCGCCGACCGCATAGAAGCCGACATAGCCGAGGTCGAGCAGACCGGCGAGGCCCACCACCACGTTCAGTCCCAGCCCCAGCATGATGTAAATCAGGGTGAGAGTGGCCAGATCGATGGCGCCGCGAGAGGCCATGAAGGGCCAGCTCACCGCAAACAGCAGCACCAGCACGGCGGTGAGGTTATAGAGCTTGGGGGCCTCTTCGGGGCTTGGCAGCACCAGCTTGGTGAAACCGACGGAGAAGCCGCTGATGGAAGCCTGGAACAGCCGGCTTATCTGGCCGCGCAGCATCTGGAACCAGAAGACGATGGTGGCGCCCCCCAGCAGCCAGGCCAGCGACACATCGAGGCGGCTCACCACCAGCAGGCGGGAGCCATCGGTCTCCAGCTTGAAGCCGAGCAGCCAGAAGGAGAGCACCAGCAGCACCAGGCTGGCGATGCAGGCATGGATAAATTGACGTTTCATCAGACTTTCTCCACTTCCGGACGGCCGAGAATGCCAGTGATGGTCATGAACAGCAGCACGAGGGCATGCATAGATTGGTTTTTCATACCTTCTCGACCTCCGGACGACCCAGGATGCCGGTGGGCATGAAGAGCAACACGAAGATGAGCAGGGCGAACGCCATCACATCCTTGTACTCGGTGCTGAGATAGCCCGCGGTGAGCGCTTCCACCACGCCGAGCAGCAGGCCGCCCAGTACGGCACCGGGAATGCTGCCGATGCCGCCCAATACCGCAGCGGTGAAGGCCTTCAAGCCCGCCATGAAGCCGAGATAGGGGTTGATGACACCGTAGTACATGCCGAGCAGCACCCCCGCGACGGCGGCCAGGGCGGCCCCCAGCACGAAGGTGATGGAGATGACCACGTGGGTGTCTATCCCTAACAGGTTGGCCATCTTGATGTCTTCGGAACAGGCACGGCAGGCACGCCCCATGCGGGAGCGGCCGATGAACTGGGTCAACGCCAGCATGGTGATGAAGGTCACCACGAAGATGATGAGCTGCATGTAGGAGAGGCTGGCCTGGAAGCCATCCTCGCCGCCGAGGGTCCAGCCCCCGGAGATCAGAGTGGGCATGGCGATGTCACGCGAGCCCTGGGCCATCCGCATCATGTTCTGCAGGAAGATCGACATGCCGATGGCGGAGATGAGGGGGATCAGGCGGTTGCCGCCCCGCAGTGGACGATAGGCCACCCGTTCTATGGACCAGCCATAGCTGCCGGTGATGATGATGCTGACCAGGAAGGCGCCCCCCAGCAGCAGCACGGTGCTGTCGATGCCCATCATCATGAGCCCGGCCATCACCATGAAGGCGACATAGGAGCCGATCATGTAGACCTCGCCGTGGGCGAAGTTGATCATGCCGATGATGCCGTAGACCATGGTGTAGCCGATGGCGATCAACGCATAGGTGCTGCCTATGGTCAATCCGTTCAGCAACTGCTGAACCAGATAAAGAAGGTGTTCGGACATACCGCGTTCCCTGTGTACTTGCCCGCAAAGAAAGGAGGGGTGACTCACGTCACCCCGACCGGCAGATTATTTGAGTTGAGTGGAGGTACCGTCGGCATGCCACTGGAACACACCGAATTCGAAGCCTTTCAGGTCACCGTTCGGTGCCCAGGTCAGGGGGCCCATCACGGTGTCGATCGGTGCGGCCTTGATGGCGGCAGCGACGGCAGCCGGATCATCCTCGCCCGCCTTGGCGATACCGGCCGCCAGGGCCTGCATGGCGGCATAGGTGGTCCAGACGAACGGACCGGAGGAGTCCTGACCCTTGGCCTTGAACGCTTCCACGATGGGGGCGTTGGCCGGCACCAGGTCATATTTGTTCGGCAGGGTCACCAGCAGGCCTTCGGAAGCCGGGCCGCCGATGGCGGAGATGTCCTTGTTGCCCACGCCTTCCGGACCCATGAACTTGGCCTTCAGACCCTTCTCGCCAGCCTGGCGCAGGATCAGACCCAGCTCGGGGTGGTAGCCGCCGTAGTAGACGAAGTCGACGTTCTCTTTTTGCAGCTTGGCGATCAGGGCGGAGAAGTCCTTGTCGCCGGCGGTGATGCCCTCATAGGCCACGACCTTGACGCCTGCCTTGTCCAGCGCGGCTTTCACGCTGGAGGCGATGCCTTCACCGTACTGTTTCTTGTCGTGGATGACGGCCACGCGCTGGGGTTTGACCTGCTCGATGATGTACTTGGCGGCGGTCGGGCCCTGGTCGCTGTCCAGACCGATGGTGCGCAGGGTCAGCTGGTAACCGCGCTCGGTGATCTTGGGGTTGGTGGAGGCGGGGGTGACCATCAGGACCCCTTCATCTTCATAGATGTCGGAGGCGGGCAGGGTGTTGTCGGAGCAGAGGTGGCCGACCACGAACTTGACGCCGTCGTTGATCACCTTGTTGGCGATGGCCACAGCCTGCTTGGGATCGCAGGCATCGTCATAGATGACGGCTTCGATCTGCTTGCCCTTGATGCCGCCCGCCTTGTTGATCTGCTCGACCGCCATCTTGCCGCCGGTGAACTGCATGTCACCGTACTGGGCGACCGGGCCGGTCAGGGGGCCGGCGATGCCGATCTTGATGGTATCGGCCGCATTGGCCATGGAAACTGATCCAAACAGAGCCAAAGAAACCGCTGCTCTGACTGCCATTTTGCTGAAGTTATGCATTGATTCGTCCCTTAATCAGTGAATTGTTTCATTTTATGCACGTCATTCCGAGCCTGTGTCCCGCCAGCCCGGCGATAGATAAGGTTCTATCATTCCTCGCCGGGCAATAACAAGATGTTAAAGATACTAACCGGAGCAGGCGCGAGAGGGGTTTTGTGAAACTAACACGCAGTTTTTTGCTTTTGACTGGAGTTTAATGTCGCTGTGATGGTGCAACATACAGATAACAAATTGTCATGGTGACAATTTCCAGAGTAAAAAACTGACGATATTTCATTCTGCGTCTGCTCTCATTTTGACCAAAATCCGTTTGCGCAAAAAGAAATGACCGCATAGATTAGCCAGCATTGATAATTCACTGGCAGCGCCCGTTAAAACCAAGCCTTTATTCGGGAAATCTGCTACTGTTCCGCCTTTGTTATTCAGGAGACAGAGATGGCAACTATCAAGGATGTCGCCTCGCGCGCAGGCGTATCCATCTCCACCGTCTCACATGTACTCAATCACACCCGTCGGGTCAGCGAAGACGCAACCCAGAAAGTGCTTGAGGCGGTGGCAGAGCTGAACTACGCGCCCAACTCGGTGGCGCGCAGTCTCAAGATCAATTCGACCAAGACCATTGGCATGCTGGTGACCACCAGTGCCAACCCCTTCTTCGCGGAAGTGGTACAGGGGGTGGAAGCCTACTGCTTCGAGCAGGGTTACAGCCTGATCTTGTGCAACACCGAGAACCAGCCGCCACGCCAGCAGCACTATCTGCGCATGCTGATGGAAAAGCGGGTGGACGGTCTGCTGGTGCTGGGGACCGATATCGACACCCAGTTCAGGGACATGCTGCGCATCCACAAGAAGGTGCCGCAGGTGGTGCTGGACTGGGGCAACGAGTGCGATTTCGCCAACGTGATCAACGACAACGCCCGCATCGGCGCGCGTCTGGCGGTGCGCCATCTGCTGGAGCAGGGCCACACCAACATCGTCTGCATCACCGGCCATCTCGCCAAGCCGACCACCCAGCAGCGGCTGGACGGGGTGCGCGATGCCCTGGCTGAACAGGGGATGACCCTGAAAGAAGAGCAGATCTTCGAAGGGGACTACGAGAGCCAGAGCGGCTTCGATGCCATGCAGCGCATCCTGGCCCTCACCCCTCGCCCGACCGCGGTCTTTGCCTTCGACGACCCCATGGCCATCGGTGCCATCTGCGCCGCCTGGGAGGCCGGGGTCAAGGTGCCGGACGATATCTCCATGATCGGCTATGACGACGTGGAGATGGCGCGCTTCTCCAGCCCGCCGCTCACCACCATCCGCCACCCCAAGGCCGAGCTCGGTCTGCTGGCGGTGCAGCAACTGGTGAGCCGGATCCGCAACAAGGAGCTGGAAGTGGAGTCCATGACGGTGCAGCCCGAGCTTATCGTCCGCCGCTCGGTCAAGTCCCTGCGCTGACAGCGCCACGGGTGCCATGAACAAGAAACCCCCTCGCCAGCGAGGGGGTTTCTGTTTTGGGGCCCCTCTCGTATCTGGGGGCGTCAGGCCTTGAGGCCGAGCCGCCTGGCGAGGCGGTGCAGGTTGCCGCCATCCAGATCCAGCGCCCGGGCGGTGGCGGCCCAGTTGCCGTCATGGGCGGTCAGGGTCTGCTCGATGAGCTGGCGCTGGAACAGATCGGTGGCGGCGCGAAGGCCGAGGCCGGCAATGGCCGGAGAGGCGGGCTGGCTGACGGTGTCGGCGGGCAGGGATGAGCCCGTCGGCCCCAGGTTGAAGTGGTGGGGTTCCAGGGTCGGCGAGGGGCTGCCCTGCTCGGCCCTGGCCAGCACGGCGGCGCGGTGGATGGCGTGCTCCAGCTCGCGCACGTTGCCGGGCCAGTCGTGACGCTCGAGCAGTTGCAGCGCCTGTGGCTGGATACGCAGCTGCTCCAGCCCCAGGCCGAGCCGGCAGCGCTCGCAAAAGTAACCGGTCAGCAGGGGAATGTCGCCTGGGCGTTCCCGCAGTGCAGGGGCGTGGATCGGGAACACGCTCAGCCGGTGGTAGAGGTCGGCCCGAAACTGCCCCTCGACCACCGCCTGTTTCAGATCCCGGTTGGTGGCCGCCAGGATGCGCACATTCACCTTGAGCGGGGTGTCGTCACCGATCCGCTGCAGATCGCCGTATTGCAGCACCCGCAGCAGCTTGGCCTGCAGCGCAAGCGACAGCTCCCCTATCTCGTCGAGAAACAGAGTGCCCTTGTCCGCCAGCTCGAACTTGCCTGCCCGATTGTGGATGGCGCCGGTAAAGGCCCCCTTCACGTGGCCGAACAGCTCGCTCTCGGCCACCGACTCCGGCAGGGCGGCGCAGTTGAGATAGACCAGGGGGGCATGGGCGCGGGGCGAGCCGCCATGCACCGCCTTGGCGATCAGCTCCTTGCCGACCCCGGTCTCCCCCAAAATCAGCACGTTCAGCTCGGAGCTTGCCACCACGTCTATCTCGTGGCGCAACCGGGCCATGGCGGGGGAGTGCCCTACCATCTCTGGCTGCTCGGGGCCGGGCCGGGTGCCGGGGACCAGGGGCTCGCTGCTTTGGCGGGCGAGCCGCTCCAGCAGCAGCGCGTTGTCGAGGGCGGCGGCGGCCAGGGCCCCCACCAGACGCAGCTCCTCGTCGCTGATGCCGTCGAACTGGGTCGGGTTCATGCCGTCTATGGTCAGGGCGCCGATCAGCGCCTGATCCGAGAAGAGCGGCAGGCCGACACAGGCGTGCACCTTGAAGTCGTCGTGATCAGGCAGCAGGCCGTCATAGGGGTCGGGCAGGGCGCTGTCAGCAGGGAAGCGCACCACATCCCCGGCGCGGGCGATGGCCTCGAGGCGCGGATGATCCTTGAGGGCGAAGCGGCGCCCCAGCACGTCCTGCATCAGGCCGTCGATGGCCAGCGGGATGAACTGGCCCCCCTCGTAGCGCAGCAGGGCCGAGGCATCCGAGTTCAGCAGGCTGCGCACGCTCTGGATCAGGCGGTGGAAGCGGTCCTGATGGGAGATGCCGAGTTGCAGGTCGAGGGCGATGCGCGCCAG
This sequence comes from Aeromonas sp. R2-1, assembly GCF_040908425.1. Lineage (NCBI taxonomy): Bacteria > Pseudomonadati > Pseudomonadota > Gammaproteobacteria > Aeromonadales > Aeromonadaceae > Aeromonas > Aeromonas sp. R2-1. The sequence continues at coordinate 20,286 of NZ_JBFODR010000020.1, read as the reverse complement.
GCTGTCGGTCGAGATCACGATGATTGTCCAAATGACAGTGTGTTTGTGATTTTGACTATAAAGAGAGGCTGTCTAAATGACAATGATAGATATGTGTATTCATTAAAAACAACAAGTTACATATTGGCACGTCCGCTGCAATAGCTAGTTCAGTTGAACATCCACTATTGCATTCGAGGAACTGCCTGATGAGCATTCACGTCAAGAACAACATCCACTGGGTCGGCCAACGGGACTGGGAGGTACGCGACTTCCACGGCACCGAGTACAAGACCCACAAGGGCACCAGCTACAACAGCTATCTCATCCGCGAAGGGAAGAATGTGCTGATCGATACCGTCGATCACAAGTTCAGCCGGGAGTTCGTGCAGAACCTGGCGGCACAGATCGATCTCGCCGCCATCGACTACGTGGTGATCAACCACGCCGAGGAGGATCACGCCGGTGCCCTGACCGAGCTGATGGCCCGCATCCCCGGCACCCCCATCTACTGCACCCACAACGCCATCGACTCCATCACCGGCCATCATCACCACCCGGAGTGGAACTTCCACCCGGTCAAGACAGGGGACAGCCTGGACATCGGCAACGGCAAGCAGCTGGTATTCATCGAGACCCCCATGCTGCACTGGCCCGACAGCATGATGACCTATATGACCGAGGATGCGGTGCTGTTCTCCAACGACGCCTTCGGTCAGCACTACTGCGACGAGCACCTGTTCAACGACGAGGTGGACCAGACCGAGCTGATGGAGCAGTGCCAGCGCTACTACGCCAATATCCTCACCCCCTTCAGCCCCCTGGTGACCGCCAAGATCAAGGAAGTGCTGGGCTTCAACCTGCCGGTGAGCATGGTGGCCACCTCCCACGGCATCGTCTGGCGCGAGGACCCTACCCAGATCATCCTGAAATACCTGGAGTGGGCCGACCACTATCAGGAAGACCGCATCACCTTGTTCTACGACTCCATGTCCAACAACACCCGCATGATGGCCGACGCCATCGCCCAGGGCATCCACCAGGTGGACCCCGGCGTGGCGGTGAAGATCTACAACGTGGCCCGCCACGACAAGAACGAGATCCTGACCCAGGTGTTCCGCTCCAAGGGGATACTGGTGGGCTCCTCCACCATGAACAACGTCATGATGCCCAAGGTGGCGGGCATGCTCGAAGAGATCACCGGCCTGCGTTTTCGCAACAAGCGCGCCTCGGCCTTCGGCAGCTACGGCTGGACCGGCGGTGCGGTGGACCGGATCCAGACCCGATTGATGGACGCAGGTTTCGACATCAGCATCTCCCTCAAGGCCAAGTGGCGCCCGGATGGTTCGGCGCTGGCCGAATGCCGCGAGCATGGCCGCCAGCTCGCCCGTCAGTGGGCGTTACACCCTCTGGACGCGCCCCGCCCGATCACCGCTACTCATGCGGCGGTGGTACCCGTCCCCGCGATGCCTGCTGTTGAGCCGCAAGCCGCAGCGGCCGCCGCCGAATGGGACGATGATCAGGCCATGCTCTGCACCGTCTGCCAGTGGGTCTATGACCCGGCGCTGGGTGAGCCGGATCAGCTGGTGGCGCCGGGCACTCCCTGGGCTCAGGTACCTGACAGCTTCCTCTGCCCGGGTTGCGGCATCGGCAAGGAGGTATTCGAACCCTGCGCCGTGGAGGCCTGTGTATGAGCGCAGCAACGCAGAGTGACGCTGGCATCAGCCGGGAGATAGTGGTGATCGGCAGCGGCTTCGCTGCCCAGCAGCTGGTCAAGAGCCTGCGCAAGCTGGACTGGGATCAGCCCATCCGCCTCATCACCGCCGACAGCGGCGACGAGTACAACAAGCCGGACTTGAGCCATGTGGTGAGCCGGGGCTGCGCCGCCGCAGCCATGACCCGTCTTAGCGGCAGCGACTTTGCCGAGCAGCAGCGCATCGCGCTGCTGCCCCACAGCCCGGTGCTCGGCATCGATCCAGCCCGGCGGTTGGTGCTGACCGAGCAGGGGGAATTCCCCTACGGCAAGCTGGTGCTGGCCACCGGGGCGAGCGCGGTGCGCCCCGATCTGCCGGGCAGCGAACACCTGGTCACCCTCAACAGCCAGCAGGAGTACGCCGCCATCGAGGCGCAACTGCGCCAGGCCCGCCGCATCCTGGTGCTGGGGGCGGGGTTCATCGGCTGCGAGCTGGCGATGGACATGGCGAGCGCAGGAAAAGAGGTGACGCTGGTGGATCTGGCCGACAGCCCCTTAAGCGCCCTGCTGCCCGCCGCCCTGACCGAGCCGCTGCAACAGGCGCTGCGCAGCCAGGGGGTCAGCCTGCAGTTCGGGACGGGTCTCGCTAGGATAGATGCCCAGCCGGGGGATGGCTGGCGCGTCACCCTGACCGACGGGCGCATCAGCGAGCAGGATCTGGTGATCGCCGCGATCGGCCTGCGGCCGAATCAGGCCCTGGCCCGGGGGGCCGGGCTGGCAGTGGAGCGCGGCATCCTGGTCGATGATCGGCTGCAGACCAGCGATCCCCATATCTTCGCGCTGGGGGATTGCATGCAGTGGCAGGGTCAGTTGCTCCCCTTCCTGCAACCCATAGTGCTGGGGGCCAATGCGCTGGCGCGCACCCTGCTCGGCACGCCGACCCTGCTGGCCCTGCCGCCCATGCTGGTGAAGGTGAAGACGCCGCGCTACCCGCTGCAACTGGCGGGTCTTACCCGGGGTGAAGATCTCGCCTGGCAGTGCCGCTGGAACAGCCACGGCATGGTGGCCGAGGCGCGCGACCAAGCCGGCGAGCTGTGCGGCTTCGTGGTGGGGGGCGACCAGATGAGCGCCGCCTTCCCGCTGCTGCGTCAGCTGCCCCGTTGAACCATTGATAACCGAAGGCCGGGCTGACCCGGCCACTCGAGGAGAATTGATATGGCCATGCAACTGATCCCGTCTCACTGGGTGGTGCGCCGCTCCACCCCCTTTTTCACCCGCGAGAATGTGCCCCAGGCCCTGCTCACCCACCACAACACCGCGGCCGGGGTGTTCGGCCAGCTCTGCGTGATGGAGGGCACCGTCACCTATCACGGCTTTGCCGACGAACAGGCCGAGGAGCCCGAGGTGAGCCTGGTGATCCGGGCCGGGGAGTTTGCCACCAGCCCGCCCCAGTACTGGCACAGGGTTGAGCTGTCGGAGGATGCCCGCTTCAACATCCACTTCTGGGCCGAGCAGGCCGAATCCGACCAGCCGCTGTTCCACAGCCACAAATAACGGGGTTTAAGGCTGAGGGGGCGGAGCGGGCAAATGCCCCCTCTGCCCATGCAGATCAAAATCATCAACTCAGATGTTGGTTATCCTGCCCCCTCGATTCGGATGAGCACAGTGAGGGAAACATGAGCCTGTTGGAAGCCCTGACCATGACCTCGGGTCTGGTCTATCTGGTTCTGTTGTTGTGGCAGGGCCGCAGCGGTTGGGGCTGGACGCTCTCTCTGCTGTTGGCCGCCGCGCTCTGGCTGCTGGTGGCGGATTCGGTACTCTGGCTCGCACTGGGGCTGGTAGCCACGACCCTGGCGCTCTGGCTGCGCTATCGCCCCCTACTCATGCTGGCCCACATAGACAGTCAACGTCTCAGAACGGCCACCAGGCAGGTATTGCTGCTGTGTTGGGTGTTGGTGGCGGTTCAATATGTTGTTCATATCGGACAGTTGGGGCTGGGGATGACCCCCTGGCTGGTACGCCCTGACGTGGTGGACGGTTTCCTGCCCATCGCCGGTGGTCTCGGGCTGCGGGCCTGGCTCGGGCAGGGGCTGGCAGACCCCCACCACCCGGCGGCCACCGTCACCGTGCTGGTGCTCTCCCTGTCGGCCCTGCTGCTGGGTCGGGCGTTTTGTGCCTGGTTCTGCCCGCTCGGGCTGGTGGGGGAGTGGCTGCACGGCCTGCGCGCACGCCTGTTGCCGGGGGAGTGGACCCCGCCGCGCTGGCTCGATGCCGTGTTGCGCGGCCAGAAGTTTCTGGTGCTCGGCTTTCTGCTCTTCATCATATTGCTGGCGGTACCCGCCGCCGCCCTGCCCGGCTACCTCGCCAGCCCCTACCATCAGGCGGCGGACATGAAGATGGGGGCCTTCTTCTTCAACCTGACCCTGATCTCGGGCCTGTGCCTTGGCTGGGTGCTGCTGCTCACCGCCACCTTCCGGCAAGGGTTCTGCCGCTACCTCTGCCCCTATGGCGCCTGGTTCGCCCTGCTCGGCCTGCTGACCCCATTGCGCATTCGCCGCGACCCGGCCCGCTGCCTGCGAAGCCTGGGCCACGATTGTGACAAGTGCAGCCGGGTTTGCCCCTCGCGCATCCAGGTGCACCAGCTCATCGCGGTGCAGAGCCTCGAGTGCACCAGTTGCCAGAGCTGCGTGGCCGCCTGCCCCAAGCGGGCCGATGCCCTGCATCTTGGCACGCAAGGGCAGCGACTCGCCCCCCGCCAACTGCTGGGACTGCTCTGTCTGTTGCTGCTGGTGTTGCCGCTGCTCTCCTACGGCTTGCTGGATCTCTGGGTCAGCCAGACACCGATCCCTGACCGCTACGAGTTGTTGCAGCGGCTGCCCTGGTTGACCCACTGAGGGGGAAAGGGCAAAAGGTGGATGATGGGGGGATCTTTCGGATTGGCGATAATAAGCTGTATAAAAATCCCCCGCCAAATTGTTAGCGCCATCCCACTTTGCTCATATTGCAATTGATCATATAGCGCTCCCCACCATAATGGGTGCTGTTATTTGGCGTTGTTAATATCAATTGGATGAGCAACAACATGAATATCAAGGTCAGCTATCCCAAGTGGTTTACCCTGGACCATAAGATCGCGTTCTTCTTCCCGCTGTAATTCCCCTCGGCGGCGCGGCATGCCTGCCATGCCACGAGCCCGCCTCCATTCCTGAACTGAAATAGCTGCACCCGTCTTCGCCTGTTTATTCTGGCGAGGCGATGTCGTGCACCCATTTCCCAATATTTCCCACCTGCCTGACATTTTATTTTCGGCGGGGGAAGAGACTCATTTTGAATATTTAAATCTGGGGTGTTTATATTATGGAAAACTTCAAGCATCTGCCCGAACCCTTCCGTATTCGTGTCATCGAGCCGGTCAAGCGCACCACCCGTGCCTATCGGGAAGAGGCCATTGTCCGGGCGGGCATGAACCCCTTCCTGCTGGACAGCGAAGACGTCTTCATCGACCTGCTGACCGACAGCGGCACCGGCGCCATCACCCAGGACATGCAGGCCGCCATGCTGCGCGGTGACGAGGCCTACAGCGGCAGCCGCAGCTACTATGCCCTGCAACTGGCGGTGCAGGAGATCTTCGGCTACTCCCTGACCATCCCCACTCACCAGGGGCGCGGCGCCGAGCAGATTTACATCCCCGTGCTCATCAAGAAGCGGGAGCAGGAGAAGGGGCTGGATCGCAAGAAGATGGTGGCCCTCTCCAACTACTTCTTCGACACCACCCAGGGCCACACCCAGATCAACTGCTGCGTGGCGAAGAACGTCTACACCAGGGAGGCGTTCGATACCTCGGTCACCGCCGACTTCAAGGGCAACTTCGATCTGGTGAAGCTGGAAGAGGCCATCCTGGAGGCGGGCCCCGTCAACGTGCCCTACATCGTCAGCACCATCACCTGCAACTCCGCCGGGGGGCAGCCGGTCTCCATTGCCAACCTGAAGGCGGTGTACGAGATCGCCAGAAAGTACGACATCCCGGTCATCATGGACTCCGCCCGCTTCGCCGAGAACGCCTACTTCATCCAGCAGCGGGAGCCCGGCTACGCGAACTGGACCATCGAGGAGATCACCAGGGAGTCCTACAAGTACGCCGACGGCCTCGCCATGTCAGCGAAGAAGGATGCCATGGTGCAGATGGGGGGGCTGCTGTGCTTCAAGGATGACAGCATGCTGGATGTCTACACCGAGTGCCGCACCCTGTGCGTGGTGCAGGAGGGCTTCCCGACCTATGGCGGCCTGGAAGGGGGCGCCATGGAGCGCCTGGCGGTGGGCCTGCGGGACGGCATGCGCCAGGACTGGCTGGCCTATCGCATCGGCCAGGTGCAGTACCTGGTGGATGGGCTGGAGGCCATCGGCGTGGTGTGCCAGCAGGCAGGGGGCCATGCGGCCTTCGTGGATGCGGGCAAGCTGCTGCCCCATATCCCGGCGGATCAGTTCCCGGCCCACGCCCTGGCCTGCGAGCTCTACAAGGTCGCCGGCATCCGCGCGGTGGAGATAGGTTCCCTGCTGCTGGGGCGCGACCCCGCCACCGGCAAGCAGCACCCCTGCCCGGCGGAGCTGCTGCGCCTGACCATCCCCCGTGCCACCTATACCCAGACCCACATGGACTTTGTCATCGAGGCCTTCGGCGAGGTGAAGAAGAACGCCCACCGGGTGAAGGGGCTCGACTTCATTTACGAGCCGGCCGTGCTGCGCCACTTCACCGCCAGGCTGAAAGAGGTCGAGCATAACGACCCGTCAGCCGGCAAGACGCAGAAAAAATTGATAGAAGCATAACGAGTCAGGGGCACAGATTTTTCTGTGCCCTTTTTTTTCACTGCTCTGTGAAAGATTTGGAGTGACACACATGACATCAACACCGTCCGTCATCGGAGGGGCCTGCATCATTGCCAGCGTCTGTGTCGGTGCCGGCATGCTGGGGCTGCCGAGCGCGGGAGCCGGGGCCTGGACCAGCTGGTCAACCCTCGCCATCATTCTCACCATGGTCATCATGACGGTTTCAGGCTGGATGCTGCTGGAAGCCCTGAAACCCTACGCATTGACTGCCTCCTTCAACTCGGTGACCAAGGATCTGCTCGGTCGCAGGATCAATCTCTTCAACAACCTCACCGTCTATTTCGTGGGCGGCATTTTGCTCTATGCCTACATCACCTCGTCGGGTCTCATCCTGGGCGGCCTGCTGGGCATCAATAGCCAGCTGGCCTCGGTGTTGTTTGTGCTGGTGTTCTCCTGGTTTGTCTGGCATTCGACCCGGGCGGTGGACAGGATTTCGGTCGTCCTGATCGTCTTTATGGTGCTGAGCTTCGTGTTCGGGGTCTCCGGGCTTGCCAGCAAGGTCGACACCGCCAAGCTGTTCAACTCCTTTGCCGAAGAGCTGGGCCGCGCCCCTTACGCCCTGGCCATGTTGCCGGTGGCGCTCACCTCGTTTGGCTACCACCACTCGGTGGCATCGATGCGCGCCTATTACGGCGAGGAGCAGAAAGCCAGGCAGGCGATCCTGGGGGGGACCCTGATCGCCCTCGCGCTCTATCTGCTGTGGCTGCTCAGCATCTTCGGCAACCTGCCTCGTCCCGCCTTCGGCCCCGTCATCGCCAAGGGGGGCGACGTGGATGTGCTACTGGGGGCGCTGGCCTCGGTGATCGAGTCCAGGCAGGTCTCCCAGGCCATCAACCTCTTCTCCATGGCGGCCATCCTCTCCTCCTTCATCGGGGTGGGGCTCGGGGTGTTCGACTATCTGGCGGATCTGTTCCGGTTCGACAACAGCCGCGCCGGTCGCACCAAGTCCTGGGCGGTGACCTTCCTGCCCCCCCTGGCGCTCTCCCTGATGTTCCCGTTCGGCTTCGTGGTGGCCATCGGCTATGCCGGGGCCGCGGCGACCGTCTGGGCCTGCATCATCCCGGCCCTGCTGGCGAAGAAGTCCCGGGAGCTGGCCCCGGACGAGGCGGGGTTCAAGGCTCCCGGCGGCCAGCCCATGGTGGTGGCCGTCATCGTCTTCGGGGTGCTTACCGCCATCTTCCACCTGATGGCCATGGCGGGTCTGCTGCCCGTCTACACCGGCTGACCCTGGTGTGCTGAACCTGGCCCCATCCCGAGCATATTCCACGGATGGGGCGCAGGATCCGGCCCGTTTCCCCCCATTTTCCCTCCGGATTTGATACCCGAAGGCATGCAGGGTAAAGTCCCCCGGCGCCAGCAGTGGCGAACGCAGGAGAAGCACGGCGGTGTGCCGTGACCAGTCGACAATCCGTTTGGGGGAGTAATGGAACAGAAACCATCGTTGGTGGGCGGGGCATGCATCATTGCCGGCGTCTGTGTGGGGGCCGGCATGCTGGGACTGCCGAGTGCGGGGGCGGGCGCCTGGACCCTCTGGTCCATGCTCGCGGTAGCACTGACCATGGTGGTGATGACGGTCTCCGGCTGGATGCTGCTGGAGTCCTATCGGGGCTATCCCCTGCGCGTCTCCTTCGATACCGTGACCCGGGATCTGCTGGGGGAGAAGGTCAACGCCCTCAACAATCTCAGCGTTTATTTCGTCGGCGGCATCCTGCTCTATGCCTACATCACCTCGGCCGGTCTCATCATCGACGGCATGACGGGGATGGGCAGCCAGTGGGCGTCCGTGCTCTTTACCCTGGCCTTCTCCCTGCTGGTGTGGCACTCCACCCGGGCGGTGGACCGCATCTCGGTGCTGCTGGTGATCCTGATGGGGCTGAGCTTTGCCTTCGGCATCTCGGGCCTGTCGATGAACGTGCGCCTCGATCTGCTGCTCGACCGGGTGGGCAGCGAAGTGAGCTACGCCCCCTATGCCCTGGTGATGCTGCCGGTGGCGCTCACCTCGTTCGGCTACCACCATTCGGTCTCCTCCATGCGCGCCTACTACGGTGAAGAGCGCCGTGCCAGCCGCGCCATCCTCGGTGGCACCGTCATCGCGCTCGCCTTCTACCTCATCTGGCTCGCCAGCGTGTTCGGCAACCTGCCGCGCAGCGAGTTCGGCCCGGTGATCGCGCAGGATGGCAACGTGGATGCCCTGCTCAAGGCTCTCGGTTCGGTGATCGAGTCCAAGGCGGTGGCCAGCGCCCTCAACGCCTTCTCCATGGCGGCCATCCTCTCCTCCTTCATCGGGGTGGGGCTCGGGGTGTTCGACTACCTGGCGGATCTGTTCAAGTTCGACAATAGCCGGGGTGGCCGCGCCAAGTCCTGGGCGGTGACCTTCCTGCCGCCCCTGGTGCTCTCCTTGCTGTTCCCGTTCGGCTTCCTGGTGGCCATCGGCTATGCGGGCGCCGTGGCGACCCTGTGGACCTGCATCATCCCGCCCCTGCTGGCCTGGAAGGTGCGGGCGGCCCGGCGCGAAGAAGGTGGCGAGGGCTTCCGCGCCCCCGGCGGCCTCTTCATGATCGTCCTGGTGATCCTGTTCGGCGTGCTGACCGCCGCCTTCCACCTGCTCAACATGGTGGACCTGCTGCCCGCCTACAAGGGCTGAGCCGTTACCCGGGTCGCAGTGCCAGCACACAATGACAAAGAAGGAGCCTCATGGGCTCCTTCTTGCTTGTCACACAGGCAATATTGGCGTCGGTTACTGAATGCCGACCGACAGGGAGTGGGGGACCTTGGCGCCTTTACGGGCGGTGGCGCGCATCTGGTAGACCTGGATCAGGTACTTGCCCGACTTGGGCAGGGTACCTTGCCATTTTGTGTCCACGTTGCCGCCGCCCAGTGCCTCGGCCTGACCCGGGATGGCGCCCGGTGCGAAGACGTTGAAGTTGGCATTGGTGCTGCCGGTGATGGCGACCGTCATGGTCTGGCCTTCTTTGGCGCCCAGGGTGTAGTTGATGGTGTCATAACCGGAGAAGGTGCCGTCAACCTTGGCGCTGTGCGCGCCTTTGGCGAAGTGCACCGGCACCGTGGTCACCTTGTCTGCCGCCTGAACCGAGGCCGCCATCATCATGGCCAGCAAGGCGGCCGTTACTGCTTTTTTCATTATGTATTGCTCCTGTGATCGGGCCCTGGCACGGGCCTCGAGGGGAAGATATGCCTGAACGATGACGGGACTCCATCGAAATGATGGGACGGTCGGAGCGGGGGATGTTGCAAGATTTGGGGTATGCACAGACGGACATGGTGCCTTTTGGCCGCAAGTCAGATGAACACAAGGTCGATGGGGTTTTATATGGCGAGTTCCCTGATACAGGGGGCGTTTTTGTCAACGTGGTGTTGACGAACAGGGTGCCCGCTGCGGCCATGACTCTGCGACAGAATTGATCGCCCCGGGTCTCCTGCATGGTCAGGGCGCGGGAGGGCGTGCGGAAAAAGAGGACGTTAAGGTTGGCTGGTGCCCTCAGCCGCCATGGCCTGCTGCTCATAGCGCGCCACCGTGCCGTCCTGCTTCATTTGCCGGATCACGCCGGCAAGGGGGGCCAGCAGATCCTGATGCCGTTCGTGCAGATAGACGTAAGAATCGGCCAGCTCCATCACCCCGGCGGAGTAGATGCCGGCATAGCCCGGGTCCTGGCGCGTCAGGGCGGCGAGGGCCTGGCTGGCAATCAGGGTCTGCTCCACATAGAGGTCACTGCGCCCCTTGAGCAGCTTGCCCATCCCCTGCTCGGCGGTGGCGATGGCAAAGAGCCGGTCCGGTGCCACCACCTTGCCCAGCATCATCTCCGGCAGCTTGGCGCCACGGCGAAACTCGACCCGATAACCGGTACCCTGCAGGCTGTGCCACCCCTGCAACTGGATCCCGGGCTGGTGGGCATAGGCCTGATAGGAGACGGCGAAATGGGGCTCGGGCACGCGCTGGAGGGTGCGGGTCTGCTGCTGGTAGCTGGCGGCGCGGTGGATCTCGCCATCGACCTGTCCCTGCTCTGCCAGCAGGGGGGCCCGTCCCCCGGGGTAGCCCTGGTACTGGAAGTCATAGCCCAGGCGGGCGAACGCATCCCGATAGATGAGATCGAGCCAGCGACCATAGGGGGACTCCCTGGTTTCAAGGGAGCTCACCAGTGTGATGTTGCCCCTGCCTTGCGCCCCCCATACCTGGAAGGCCAGCAGCAAGAGCAGTGAAAGAGCGAAGAAGCGGTATCCTGAAACCTGCGCCATGGTGTCCCTGTCAGAGCGGTGGTTGCAAAGGGTGACAGTCCTATCCTAGCCCAGGGGGTTGCCCGGTCCAGCGCTTTCTGCCGTCCGCCCGTGGATACCCTCCGGGCCGCCTCCCGTCCCGCCTTGCCCGAATGAACGTCAACCAAGGGAGACGGCCAGCGCCGCTCACAGGCTGGCGAAATCCACCTCGGGCAGGGTTTCGAAGCCGGGGCGGGCAAACAGATAGCCCTGCATCAGGCTGACGCCCATCTCCCGCAGGCAGGCCATCTCTTCGCGGGTCTCGACCCCCTCCGCCAGCGGGGTGATCTGCAACTCCGTAAACAGCGCCAGACAGTGGCGCACTATGGCCTGACGGATCGGGTCCTGGTCGATGCCGCGCAGCAGGTGCATATCGAGTTTGATGATGTCGGGGCGAAAATCGGCCAGCAGGCTCAGGCCCGAGTAACCGGCGCCAAAGTCGTCGATCGCCGTCTTGAAGCCAAGGGCCTGATAGTGATCGACGATGCCGCGAATATGGCGGTTGTCCTGCACCTGCTCCACCTCGGTGAACTCGAACATGATCTGCTCGATGGGAAAGAGATGCTCGCGGGCCGCCTGCAACGTGGTGCGGATGCAGCGCTCCGGGCGATAGACCGCATTGGGCAGGAAGTTGATGCTCAGCATGCCCCGCATGTCGAGGCGGGCGGCCAGCGCGATGGCCTTGATCCGGCACAGCTGATCGAAGCGGTAGCGGTTGTCGTCGTTGACCCGGTCAATCACGCTCTGCGCCGACTCGTTGTTGAGCCCCCGCACCAGGGCCTCATAACCGAAGAGGGTGCGCTGGCTGCAATCGACGATGGGCTGGAAGGCCATAGTGAAATCGAAGTCGAGATCCACCTGCTCATGACACTGCTGGCAGAGGGTGGAGGACGGGGCGGCAGGTATATCCATGACTTTCCTCTTGGGCGTGGCGGCGCTGGGCACTATCTCAAATGATAACAGCTCATCACCCCCCTGTAGGTTCGATTAGCGCAGCGTAATCGGACAATCGAGAGGCTTTGATTGCGGTTGTTGCTGTGAGTCAGTGTTGGCCAGTTGGAGTTGGAAATTCGGCTGGTCGTTATGGTGGGAGAATCCATTTACGCGAACGTCCGATTACGCCTGACGGCTAATCGAACCTACGGGCTGACATAAAGTCATAATAGTATTAATTTGTTTGCTCGTCCGAGAAAAGAGCAAGTAACAACGTGATATATTCATTGCGAAAAGAATACTTGATGGTTATGTTACCCATTTAACAGAGACATTCGATGAGGGATGGTATGAGTGTTTTTTCAAGTGAACATGAAATGCAGGAGTGGTTAGAAAATAAATTCACTATGATTGAGGGGCTATCTGAATTAATAGCTAATATCGAATCTATAGAACATTATGTACCTAAAAATTCATCCGAAGAAAAGATAAAACAAACATTTTTATATTGCATCGAATCTCTTAACATGAATGAGTTATTAACAAAAAATGAGAATATATCTTTAGAAAAAGGAGATTCTCTTAATCCTGATATGTTTGCTTTTTCCCCGGAAACAGAATCTATTGTTATTATTGAGTTAAAAAACCAGAGAGGGGCGACGAGAGAGGCCGGCACCGAATTATCTGCTTATGCAGGCGAAATTAAAAGTGCGCTATCCTATCTTTCTGATGGAGAAATAATTAATGTAATAATCTCCCCTGTTTGGCCAACCCTCCTAAAGCATCACTTATATAACAATATATTCTGGCAAGGCAAAAAAACTATTTGTTTGGAGCCATGCATTATAGATGATGAAATCCATCTTAAAATCATAGATATACCAGTGCTTGTCCAAGCAGACATTCCAAGTAAAGTTAGTGAGGAACATTTAGGGGGATACCATATTTGCCTTTACGATAATGCTATGTATCAGACGCATTCCCCAGTAAGTAAATTACATCAGAAATTACAATTGATAAAATCTAGCATCTCAGCTATAGCAACAAAAGGTGAGAAAATGAATACACATGGTTTTGCTTTTTTAACTGGTGGCGGCCATCTTTCACCATATTTTATTACTGTTGTAAATGTAGCGCCGTTTAAGTCGATAGAAAGAATTTTGCATTCGAATGAAATTGATAGCTATACCGAGCTTCCTCTAATTGAAAGGAAAATACTTGATACATATCTTGAATACATCCCTGAAGGTCATGGGGCCAGCCTAAATGCATTATTCGACACTGCCAGTTTAATGTTAGGAAGTGTATGTTCGCCAGCTCCTGAAGCATTTACTTCTTGGAGCAACTTGAAATCGCACATATTGGATGATTATGAGCCAATGTACTTTGATTCATGGGGTGTATTTAAAGATTCAGCCATTGACAAACTATGTGAAAAATATAAGAGTGGCGATCATGATATGAATTTAAATAGTGTTGATTTAGGGTTGGAAGTACTGAGTGATATTATTGATGAAAACTATGTTTATATTGATCCATGTTTTCTAGGAAGCGATTTTTTCCCTATGGGTCACCCTCGTTATGAAGAGAAATTAGATGATGAAAATTTCTAATAGCTATTAATATAAGCAGTAAATTGGCACATCTATTATCGTAATTATCATGTAGCTTTTCGATAGGCAGTACATCTACGTGATCTCAGTAAGAACAAAAACGGCGCCTCGCGGCGCCGTTTTTAATATCAATCCACCCAACCAACATTACTGCAGCAGGGAGATATCCGCGACTTGCAGGAACAGGTTGCGCAGGTTGTTCAGCAGCGCCAGACGGTTGGCCTTGAGGGCTTCGTCGTCGGCCATCACCATCACTTCGTTGAAGAAGGTGTCGACCGGCTCGCGCAGGGCGGCCAGACGGGTGAGGGCAGCCTGATAGTCACCGGCGGCGAACAGCGGGGCCAGTTCGGCTTGCAGTTCGGCAACCTGGGTGGCCAGCGCCTTCTCGGCGGCATCGACCAGCAGTTCCGGTTTGACGGTTGTGGGCAATGGAACCTCGACCTTGGCCAGAATGTTGCTCACGCGCTTGTTGGCGGCAGCCAGTGCCAGTGCGGCATCCAGCGTGCGGAAGTGGCTGACGGCCTTGACGCGACGATCGAAGTCGAGCGGACGGGTCGGGCGGCGGGCCAGTACGGCCAGCACCACGTCGGCACCGATGCCTTCGTCCTGATAGGCGGCGCGGAAGCGGCCCAGCATAAAGTCGACCACGTCGGTGACGACGGTTTTGTTGGTCAGCTTGTCGCCGTAGACGCGTACCGCTTCTTCAACCAGTTCAACCAGATCCAAGTCCAGCTGCTTCTCGGTCATGATGCGCAGGGCACCGATGGCGGCGCGACGCAGGGCGAACGGGTCCTTGTCACCCTTGGGCAGCATGCCGATGCCGAAGATACCGGCCAGGGTGTCGAACTTGTCGGCCAGCGCGACGGCGCAGGCAACCAGACCGGACGGCAGGGCATCACCGGCAAAGCGCGGCATGTACTGCTCGTTGAGGGCCACAGCCACTGCTTCGTCTTCGCCATCGTGACGGGCGTAGTGCATCCCCATGACACCCTGGGTGTCGGTGAACTCGCCGACCATGTTGGTCATCAGGTCACACTTGGAGAGCAGACCGGCACGCTTGGCCTGAGCCACGTCGGCGCCGATACGCTCGGCGATAAAGCCGGCGACGGTCTCGATGCGCTCGACCTTGGCCTTGACGGTGCCCAGCTGTTGCTGGAACAGCACGGTTTCAAGGCGCGGCAGGCGGGAGGCCAGAGTCTGCTTGAGGTCGGTCTTGAAGAAGAACTCGGCGTCAGAGAGACGGGGGCGAACCACCTTCTCGTTGCCGCTGATGATCTGGCTCGGGTCTTTGGACTCGATGTTGGTGACGAAGATGAACTTCGGCAGCAGCTTGCCGTTCTTGTCGTAGACCGGGAAGTACTTCTGGTCACCCTTCATGGTGTGAACCAGCGCTTCAGCCGGCACGGCCAGGAACTTCTCTTCGAAGTTGGCGGTCAGCACCACAGGCCACTCGACCAGTGCGGTCACTTCTTCCAGCAGGGCGTCGTCCAGATCGGCCACGCCACCGAAGGCGGCAGCGGCCGCTTCGACGTCAGCCTTGATCTTGGCCTTGCGCGCCATAAAGTCGGCAATCACCATGCCGCGCTCCTGCAGGATCTGCGGGTACTGGCTGGCGTTGTCGATGGTGAACTCGCTCTCGCCCATAAAGCGGTGGCCGCGGATGGTGCGGGCAGAGTCGATACCCAGAATGTGGGCGGGCACCAGATCCCCATCCAGCAGCAGGGTCACGGTGAAGACCGGACGCACAAACTGGATGGTCTTGTCGCCCCAGCGCATCATTTTCGGGATGGGCAGTTTGGCCAGTGCCTGGCTAACCAGCTCGCCCAACAGTTCTTTGGCTGGACGGCCTTCGACCTTGGCGGTGTGAACCAGCCATTCGCCCTTGTCGGTGACCAGACGCTCGGCCTGCTCAACGGTGATGCCGTTGCCACGGGCCCAGCCTTCGGCAGCCTTGGTCGGCTTGCCTTCGGCATCGAACGCCTGAGCCACGGCCGGGCCGCGCTTCTCGACGCTCTTGCTCGGCTGTTCGCCAGCCAGCTCGCTTACCTTCAGCGCCAGACGGCGCGGGGAGGCAAACCACTCGACGTCGCCGAAGGCCAGATCGGCCTTGGTCAGTTCGGCTTTGAAGTTGTCGGCAAAGGCTTCGGCCAGGGAGCGCAGGGCTTTGGGCGGCAGCTCAGCAGTACCGATCTCTACCAGAAATGTATGTTGTGCCATGTCCGTTCCTTAACCTTGCTTGTTCTCTGTGCGCTGACACATGGGGAAACCCAGCGCTTCGCGGGAGGCGTAGTATGCCTCTGCCACGGCCTTGGTCAGGGTGCGAATGCGCAGGATGTAGCGCTGACGCTCGGTGACCGAGATGGCCTTGCGGGCATCCAGCAGGTTGAAGGAGTGAGCGGCTTTGAGGATGCGCTCGTAGGCAGGCAGCGGCAGCGGTTTTTCCAGTGCCAGCAGGTTCTGGGCTTCCTTCTCGTACTGCTCGAAGCAGTGGAACAGGAACTCCACATCGGCGTGTTCGAAGTTGTAGGTGGATTGCTCCACTTCGTTCTGGTGGAATACGTCGCCGTAGGTGGTCTTGCCCAGCGGGCCGTCAGACCAGACCAGATCGTAGACGCTGTCCACGCCCTGAATGTACATGGCCAGACGCTCGAGACCGTAGGTGATCTCGCCGGTGACCGGCTTGCACTCGAGGCCGCCAACTTGCTGGAAGTAGGTGAACTGGGTCACTTCCATGCCGTTCAGCCACACTTCCCAACCCAGACCCCAGGCACCCAGCGTCGGGTTTTCCCAGTTGTCTTCCACGAAGCGGATGTCGTGGATTTCAGGATCCATACCCAGTTCTTTCAGGGAGCCCAGATAGAGTTCCTGAATGTTGTCGGGGGAAGGCTTGATGATCACCTGGAACTGGTAGTAGTGCTGCAGGCGGTTCGGGTTCTCACCGTAGCGGCCGTCAGTCGGACGGCGGGACGGTTGTACGTAGGCGCAGGCGATGGGCTCCGGGCCCAGGGCGCGCAGGCAGGTCATGGGGTGGGAGGTACCGGCACCCACTTCCATATCCAGCGGCTGAATGATGGTACAGCCCTGGCGGGACCAATAGTCCTGCAACTGCAGGATCAGGCCCTGAAAGGTTTTGACATCGAATTTTTGCATAGTGTTTTTCGCGCGAAATGAAATCAGAGCAAGATTTGCTGAATGTGAACCGAGGGAGTATACCGTCTGGCATGGTCGGATAATAGGCGAAATTACAGGGGATTAGTGGGGCTATGTTGCCGCTTGCCCTATGATGTCGCCGACGCAAGCGGCCTGCCGATGGCCGATGAAAAACAGGGGAGAGGAAATGGAACTGCGCTGCGCCTGGGTGACCAAAGACCCGGAATACATCGAATACCATGACAAGCAGTGGGGCAGGCCGGTGTATGACGCCCGCGAGTTGTTTGCCAAGCTCTGCCTCGATGGTCAACAGGCGGGGCTGTCGTGGATCACCATCCTCAAGCGCACCGAGAGCTACCATCGCGCCTATGCGGATTTTGATCCGGTGCGCATCGTGCAGTTCGACGACCAGGATGTGGAACGGCTGATGCAGGATACCGGCATCATTCGCAACCGGCTCAAGGTGCAGTCGATCATCAAAAACGCCCGCGCCTATCTGGCGCTGGAGGCGGAAGGCATCGACTTCGTCGATTATCTGTGGGGCTTCGTGGGCGGCGCCCCCATCGTCAACCAGCGTCAGGGCAACGGCGACATTCCGGCGACCTCGCCGGAGTCGGATGCCATGTCCAAGGCCCTCAAGAAGCGCGGCTTCACCTTCGTCGGCAGCACCATCTGCTATGCCTTCATGCAGGCGGTGGGCATGGTGAACGATCATCTGGTGACCTGCCCCTGCCACGCCGAGTGCCAGCAAGCAGCGGCGACGTGAAGGGGAAATGCACGAAGAAGGGAGGCTCAAGCCTCCCTTCTTTTTTTGCTCTGAATCAGCAGGGCTCAAGGGTGCGGTCGAGCGCCTCGCACACCTCGTCGCTGCTCATCAGCCGCACGAAGGGGCCGGCCAGGGTGGCGTTGTGATGGGCGATGATCTGGGGGGCGGTCAGTTGCGGCGTGTCCATGCAGGTGTGGGCATCGCTCACCAGCACTACGGTGTAGCCGAGATCTGCCGCCGCCCGGCACGTGGTGTCGATGCAGTACTGGGTCTTCATGCCGGTGACGATCAGGGTCTGCACGCCGTCCTCTTTCAGCCAGCCATCGAGACCGGTGCCATGGAAGGCGCTGGGGCGCTGCTTGTCGAACACCCGATCGGCCTCGCCGACGACCAGCTCAGGCGCAAGCTGCCAGAACGGACTGCCGGCGGCGATGGGGCTGCCGGCCGGGCCCGTGTGGCGCACCGCCAGCACAGGGAGAGCGGCACTGCGGGCCACCTGGCCCAAGCGATTGATGTTGGCCAGGATCTCGGCCCCGGCATGGGGGGCTTCCGGGCCGTGAAGGAGGCCCACCTGGATGTCGATGATGAGCAGCGCGGGGCGGGAAAGGGACGACATGGTCATGGCTCCGTGAGAAATGTCACCCACTCTGGGGCCATGGGCTCTAATGAGACAACCCCGCATCTGGGGGGCAACCACTCCAGACTCCGGGAGCATGTTCCGTTACGCCGGGCCAGGGGCCTTTTCGCCCCTTGGTACAGCCGGGATACAGTCACACGGGTTCACCATCGGGAGCGCCATCACGAGGGAGTCTCGTGTCACTGAGCGCCGTTCGCCCTCTCTTCCCCGGCCTGATCGGCTGCACTCTGGGGATGACGTTGCTCGTCAGGGCAAACATGAGGGGAAGCCGGCCCTGTGCAAGAAGGTCCGAGGCTGCACAAACGACGCCCCCGAGGGCCGAGTCTGCGCTACCGGGATCTTGCCCCTCCCCTATCATTGAAAGACGCCGGACCGGTTCAGGTTGTCTGGCGAAGGAGCCATCATGAAGAAGTCCGTATTGGCGCTGCTTGCCGCCACCGCCTTGCTGGCCGCCCTGCCTGCACAGGCCACCAAGCAGGCCCAGGAGCGCCGTGACGCCCGCGATGTGCGTCAGGATACCCGTCAGGAGTCCCGTGACGCGAAACAGGAGTGTCGTGAGGGGCTGGTGGGCAATGCCGACTGCCGCCAGGAGCATCGTGACAACAAGCAGGAGGGGCGAGACAAGGCCCGGGATATCAAATATTGATGCGGGCCCGTCCGAAGAGGGCCTGCACCGGGTAAGTCGCTAGGGGCAGGGGGGCGTGTTGCCCCCCTGCCCATCTTCGCAATGGGCGCGTCACACTCTGGCGCCTCTCTGGGTTAGAATGCGCGGCCATCGGCTAGAGTCGTTCTTTTTCAGAGGTTTTTTCATGCATTTCAAGAAACTGGTTCCTGCACTTGCCCTGACCGTCGCCATCACTGGCTGTACCACCAACCCCTATACCGGTGAATCCCAGACCTCCAAGGGCGCCTGGGGCGCGTTGGCGGGTGCGGCGACCGGCGCAGCCGTGGGGGCGCTCTCCTCCAGCAAGGGCGACCGCAAAAAGGGCATCCTGACTGGCGTCGCCGCCGGTGCGGCCCTGGGTGGCGGTATCGGTTACTACATGGATGTGCAGGAAGCCAAGCTGCGCGAGAAGCTGCAAGGCACCGGCGTCAGCGTGACCCGCAACGGTGATCAGCTGATCCTCAACATGCCGAACAACGTCACCTTCGACAGCTCCAGCGCCCAGCTGAAAGCCGCCGGTGCCAACACCCTGTCCGGCGTGGCCCTGGTGGTTGCCGAGTTCGACAAGACCCGTCTGAACGTGGTTGGCCACACCGACAGCACCGGCTCCCGCGAGCTGAACATGAAGCTCTCCCGGGATCGCGCCGATGCCGTCGCCGCCCAGCTGATCGGCCAGGGCGTGTCCGGCAGCCGCATCGCCATCAGTGGTGTGGGCCCGGATCAGCCGGTGGCCAGCAACAGCACCGCCGAAGGCAAGGCCCAGAACCGTCGGGTGACCATCACCCTGACCCCGACCGCCTAAGCGGCCTGCGTTGCAGTCATGAAAAAGGCCCCGCCAGCGATGGCGGGGCCTTTCTATTGGCGCCGGTGCGTGCCCTTTGCTCCTTGCCCCCTTCTCCCCTTGCGGGAGAAGGGTCGGGGATGAGGGGATAACCGCCTCTTAGATAGCCGCGGTCAGCTGCACTTCCACCTTGTAGCCTTCGTGGGCGAGGCGGGCCTGTACGCAGGCGCGGACCGGGGCTGTGTCGGCATCAGGGGAGCCAGGCATCCCGCTTTGTTTAGACAGCGGCTGTGAGCTGCACTTCTACCTTGTAGCCTTCGTGGGCGAGACGAGCCTGCACGCAGGCGCGAACGGGGGCGGTGCCTGCCGGGATCCAGGCATCCCACTGCGCGTTGAAGGCGGCGATGTCTTCAATGTCCTTGAGATAGATGTTGGCCATCAGGATCTTGTCGACGCCGGAGCCGTTGGCTTCCAGCAGACGCTGCAGGCTTTCGAGCACTTCACGGGTCTGCTGGTGGATGTCGGCGGTCTCGGTGGCGGGCACTTCCACCACGTAGAGGGTGCCGTTGTGGATGACCACATCAGACCAGCGCTGGGTGGTCCCGATACGGGTAATGGTTGTCATGTTTGCTCCGGTACAGGGCTATTGACCCTTGCGGATCAGGTAGCGGTAAGGGGCCTGCTCAGTCTCGCTGGCGACCAGGGTATGGTCCATGAAGCGGCAGAAGCTGGGAATGTCGCGGGTGGTGGAGGGGTCGTCGGCGCTGACCAGCAGGGTCTCCCCATCCGCCATCAGCCGCACTTTCTTGCGAACCATCATCACGGGTTCGGGGCAACGAAGCCCGATTGCGTCCAGCTCGTGGGTCGCATTGCAGAATACAGTACTCATGAATAATCAACCTTCAGCCGCACCT